>JBFWQJ010000138.1:0-7822 GCA_050249515.1 Dehalococcoidia bacterium
AGAACAGCGCGATCGTCACGGGGACGCTGCTCGGATCGGCCGCGCTCACGCTCGCGGTGGGACTGCTGGGCTACCGCCTCAGCCGGCGGCGGCTGCTGTTCGCCTCGACGGTGCTGATGCTCGCCACCGTGGTGGGGTTCGCCGTCGCCACCGAGTTCTGGACGCTGCTCGTGATCGCGGTCGTCGGCACGATGAACCCGACGTCGGGCGACGTGAGCGTCTTTCTCCCCACCGAGCAGTCCCTGCTGTCCGAGGCGGCCGCCGACCGTGACCGCACCAGCCTGTTCGCCCGCTACAACCTCGGCGGCCTCTTCGCGGCCGCGCTCGGCTCGCTCGTCGTCGGCGTGCCGGTGGGGGTCGCGCACCTCGGTGGCTGGCCGCTGGTCGAGGTGCAGCGCGCGTCGTTCCTGATCTACGCCGCGACCGCCGCCGTCCTCGTGCTCGTCTACGCGCGCATGACGCCGGACGGCGACGCCGCGCTGGGGGCCGAGCCGCCGCGCCCGGCCGCCCCGCTGCGCGAGTCGCGCGGCATCGTGCTCCGCCTCGCCGCGCTCTTCAGCCTGGACGCCTTCGGGGGCGGGTTCGTCGTGCAGACGCTGATCACGCTCTGGCTCTTCGAGCGCTTCGACATGGACGTGGGCACGGCGGGCGCGATCTTCTTCGTATCCGGGTTGCTGTCCGCGCTCTCCCAGCTCGGCTCGCCGTGGCTCGCGCGGCGCATCGGGCTCATCAACACGATGGTCTGGACGCACCTCCCCGCGAACGCGTTCCTCGTGCTCGCGGCGGTCATGCCGAACGCGCCGCTGGCGATCGCGTTCCTGCTCGCGCGCATGCTGCTCTCGGCGATGGACGTCCCCGCCCGCCAGTCCTACACGATGGCGGTCGTCCCGCCCGAGGAGCGCGCGGCCGCCGCGAGCGTGACGAACGTGCCGCGCAGCCTCGCCTCCGCGTTCGCGCCGCTGGCGGCGGGGTGGTTGCTCACGGTGGGCGCCTCGGGCGGGCCGCTGATCGCCGGCGGCGTCATCAAGATCGTGTACGACCTGCTGCTGCTCTGGCAGTTCCGCTCCCACCCCCCGCCCGAGGAACGCCGATCGGCCTGACCTGCGCCCGCTATGCTGTCGCCGGCACCCAGCGCGGGGCAGCGAGGAGCGGGGATGCGGTACGTGATCTACGGTGCGGGAGCGGTGGGCGGCGCCATCGGCGGCCTGCTGCACCACGCCGGGGCGGAGGTCATCCTCGTCGCGCGCGGCGCGCACCTGCAGGCGATCCGGGAGCGCGGCCTGCACCTGGTCACCCCCAACCTGGACGCCCACCTCCCCGTCCCCGCCGTCGCCGCGCCCGCCGAGATCGCCTTCCGCGAGGACGACGTGGTGCTGCTGACGATGAAGTCGCAGGACACCGTGGGCGCGCTGGAGGACCTCCGCGCCGTCGCGGGGAGTCGCGTCCCGGTCGTCTGCGCGCAGAACGGCGTGTCGAACGAGCGCGAGGCGGCCCGCCGCTTCGACCGCGTGTACGGGATGCTGATGCAGCTCCCCGCCACCTACCTCAAGCCCGGCGAGATCGTGACGGAAGGCGGCCCCGCCGCGGGCGTCCTGGACACCGGCCGTTTCCCGCTCGGCGTGGACGAGGTCGTCGAGGCGCTGTGCGCCGACCTCGAGGCGGCCGGGTTCGTGGCCGCCCGCTCGCCGGCGGTGATGCGGCTGAAGTACGCCAAGCTGCTGCGCAACCTGGGTAACGCCGTGCCCCTGATCACGGGCGCCGCGGGCGGCCGCCCTGTCGTCCACGCGATCCGCGCAGAGGCGGACGCCGTCTACCGCGCCGCCGGCATCGACTGCGCCCCGACGGAGGAGTACGCCGCGCGGACGGCGCTCTGCGACATCGTCGAGATCCCGGGCGTCCCGCGCTCCGGCAACTCCACGATGCAGAGCGTGCTGCGCGGCGCGACGAGCCTGGAGACGGACTACCTGAACGGCGAGATCACCGCGCTGGGCGTGGAGTTCGGCGTGCCGACGCCGGTGAACCGCGTGGTGCAGGACCTGAGCGCGGAGTTCGCCCGCACCGGCCGCACGCCCGGCTCCCTGACCGCGGACGAGGTGCTAGCGCTCGCCGCGGCCCGCGCCGCGTCATCAGCCGCCTCGTAGCCCTCGGCGGCACGCCGGTGGTAGGCTCGCCGAGGAGAGCGAGGAGACGCGCATGTCCGGCTGCCCCGTGCACATCTGGGCCCCGCTGATGGCCGCCGCGCTCCCGTTCAGCCGCGCGATCCGCGACCGCGTCCGCGCCCAGTTCTCGCGCCCCGCCGCCCCCCTCGACGCCCCGCCCCGCGAGCTGCACCGCTGGGCGCCCGTGGGGCAGACGCAGAGCGCCGCCTCCGAGGAGACGGCGCCGCGTTCATAGCCTGCTCGGGCGATTGCCTCGCTACATCGACATCGGGTTGGACGTGATGACGCCGAGGACGGCGCCCTGCGGGTCCGCGATCATCGCGAAGCGGCCGGGCATGATGTCCGTGGGCGGGTTCAGGATCGTGGCGCCCAGCTCCCGCGCCCGCTCGACCGTCGCGTCGCAGTCGGCCACCTCGAAGTAGACGCCCCACACGTTCGGCATCGGGCCCATCTCCGCCGTCTTGCGCATGATGCCGGCGCCCTCGTTGCTGGCGGGACCCAGCAGCGTGTACGGCTCCTGCCCGTCGCCCATCGGCATCGCCGTCGCGCCGACGTCGAGGATGCGCGTGTAGAACGCGGAGGCGCGCTCCGGCTCGTCCGTGATCAGCTCGCACCACGAGATCGCGCCCGGCTCCTGGACGACGCCGAAGCCTCGGTGGGTCTTCGCCTGCCACAGCCCGACGATGCCGCCCGTCGGGTCGGCGATCATCGCCATGTTGCCCAGGCCCATCACGTCCATGGGCGGGAGCAGCACCTGGCCGCCGGCGTCCTGCACGCGTCCGGCGGTCGCCTCCACGTCGTCCACCGCGAGGTAGACGTTCCAGTGCGAGGGCACGCCACGCTGCCGCTGGTCCTGGTCCAGGTCGGTGATGCCCGCGACCATGGCGCCCTCAATGGAGGCGTTGTAGTAGCCCGGGTCGGCGGCGATCGGCGAGAGCTCGCCGGTCCAGCCGAAGAGTGACTCGTAGAACCGGATCGCCGCCGGGACGTCCGTGGTCGTCAGGTCGACCCACGAGGGCCGGCCCTGCTGAGTGCCGTCGATCTTCATCGTTCCTCCCGGTGCGCATCGATCTGTGGCGGAGCGCCGTGGATGCCCAGCGTACCGCCGGGGGAGGGGCCGGACGTTGCGGCTTCGTTCAGGTTTGCGGGAGGTCAGGAAGCAGTCGGAGGAGCGTCAGCGATCGCTGCCGCCTCGGCCAGTGCCGCGATGCCGGCGGCCTCCAGCCGGTAGGGCAGCCACTCCTGCTGCCGCCGGAAGCCCAGCCGCTCGTAGAAGCCGCGCGCCGGGTTCCAGTCCAGCACCGCGAGGTCGATGCGAGGCGCGCCCCGGTCGCGGGCGACGCGGGCGAGCGCCTGCAGGATCGCCCGTCCGGCCCCCGTGCCACGGGCGTCCTCCTCGACGAAGATGTCCTCCACGTACAACCCGGCGCGCCCCTCCCAGGTGGAGTAGTTCGGGAAGAACAGCGCGAACCCGACCGGGCGCGGGGCGTCGAGGGCCCCCTGCTCCGCGATCAGGCACTCGAACGCCGGACGCGCGCCGAAGCCGTCCCGCAGCACGTCCGCCGCCGTCAGGTGGACCTGCTCCAGCGGCTCGTGCTCGAACGCCGCGAGGCCGCGCACGAACGCGACGATCGTCGCGGCGTCCTCGGGGGTCGCCCATCGCACCCGCGTCTCGGGGGTGTCTGTCATGCCTCGGATGGTACCGTTTCACTGAGAGTGCGGCCCGCTTCGCGACCTCCCGGAGGGCGGGCGGGGTGTCCCCGCCTTCGCCCGCAAGCAGAAAGCCCGCCATGAACCGGCTCGCGCACGAAACCAGCCCCTACCTCCGCCAGCACGCCGAGAACCCCGTGGACTGGTTCCCCTGGGGCGAGGAGGCGCTGGCAAAGGCGCGCGCCGAGCAGAAGCCGATCCTGCTCTCCGTCGGCTATTCCACGTGTCACTGGTGCCACGTCATGGCGCACGAGTCGTTCGAGGACCCGGCGACCGCCGCGCTGATGAACGACGCCTTCGTGAACATCAAGGTCGACCGCGAGGAGCGCCCGGACATCGACTCCGTCTACATGACGTTCACGCAGGCGCTCACCGGGCAGGGCGGCTGGCCGATGACCGTGTTCCTGACGCCGGACCTGGAGCCGTTCTACGCGGGGACGTACTTCCCGCCCACCGACCAGCATGGCCGCCCCGCGTTCCCTCGACTGCTGGCAAGCATCCGCCACGCGTGGACGGAGCAGCGCGAGAAGGTGCTGGAGTCGGCCGCGAGCATCACGAAGCAGATCCGCGAGGCGACCGACCAGGTCGCGGTGCGCGGCGGCACGCTGGACCCGGAGGCGCTCGCCGGTGTCGTGGACGGACTGCGCGCGGCGTTCGACACGGAGCAGGGCGTCTTCGGCGGCGCGCCGAAGTTCCCCACCGCGACGGTCTTCGAGTTCCTCCTCTGGTACCACGCCACCGTCACCGGCGACGAGGAGCAGCCCGCCGCGCTGGAGATGGTGACGAAGACGCTCACCCAGATGGCCCACGGCGGCATCTACGACCACCTCGGTGGAGGGTTCGCGCGCTACTCGGTGGACGCGCGGTGGCTGGTGCCTCACTTCGAGAAGATGCTCTACGACAACGCGCAGCTGGCGCGGGTGTACCTGCACGCGTTCCAGGTGACCGGCGACGCGCTCTTCGAACGCATCGCGCGCGAGACGCTGGACTACCTGCTGCGCGAGATGCACGACCCCTCCGGCGGCTTCTACGCGGCGCAGGACGCCGACTCCGAGGGCATCGAGGGCAAGTTCTTCGTGTGGACCGTCGAGGAGATCGACGAGGTCCTGGGCAGCGACGACGGCCAGCTGTTCCGCACCGTGTTCGGCGTGACGCTGGAGGGCAACTTCACCGACCCGCACCATCCGGAGCTCACCCGCCGCAACGTCCTCAGCCGCCCGCACACGCTGGACGAGATCGCCGCCGCCAACGGCATCGACCTCGTGGAGCTCACCGGGCGCGTGGAGGTGCTGCGGCGCGAGATGTTCGAGGCGCGCGAGCGGCGCGTCCATCCCTCCCGCGACGACAAGGTGATCACCGCCTGGAACGGCCTCGCGCTCTCCGCCTTCGCGGAAGCGGCGCGCATCCTGGACGACGCGCGCTACCTGGAGGCCGCGCGCGGCATCGCCGCGTTCCTGCGCGGCACGATGTGGGACGGCACGCGGCTCCGCCACGTCTACGCCGGCGGCACGGCGCGCATCGACGGCCAGCTGGAGGACTACGCCGGCGCCGGTCTCGGCGCGATCGACCTGTACCGCGCGACCGGCGACCTCACGCTGATCGACTGGGCGCGCGAGCTGCTGGAGGCGGCGATCGAGCGCTTCCACGACGACGAGGACGGCGGCTTCTTCGAGTCGCCGAGCGACGGCGAGGAGCTGATCCTGCGCCAGAAGCCGTTCTTCGACGCGCCGACGCCCAGCGGGAACGGGTCGATCGCCCTGCTTGCCTCGTGGCTGGGTCGCTACCTCGGCCAGCCGGAGTGGGAGTCGCTGGCGACGGAGGTGATCGCGCTGGTCAGCACGCAGTTGGAGCGGGCGCCGACCGGCTTCGGCGCCACGCTGCAGGCGCTGACGCTAGCGCTCACCCCGCACCTGGAGGTCGCGATCGTCGGCGATCCCGAGGCGCGCGCGCCGTTCGAGCGCGAGCTGGCGCGGCACTTCCTCCCCACCGCGCTGCTGGCGCCCGCCGCGAACGGTGGTAGCCTCCCCATTCTCGCCGGTCGCGACGCGTCCTCGGGCGCCGTCGCCTACGTCTGCGAGGACATGGTGTGCGACCTGCCCGCGCTGGATGTGGAGACGTTCCGTGGCCAACTCGCCCAGTAGACCGTCCGAGAGCCCGTCCCCCGCGGACGAGGGCGCGGAGGCCGACTCACAGGCGCACCTGGTGCCTGCGTGGGCGCCCTTCACCTTCGCGGACTACCGCGTCTTCTGGTTCGGCTCCGTCGCGGCCATGTTCACGCAGCAGCTCATCGTGCTCGTGACCTCGATCGCGCTGTTCGAGACGACCCGCTCCGCCACGGACCTCGGCATCCTCGGCTTCATCCGGCTGGCGGTGCAGATCCCCGGTCTGCTCTGGGGCGGCACGCTGGCGGACGAGATGGACCGCAAGCGGCTGATGGCCGTGACGCAGGGCGTGACCGCCGCCGCGCTCGCCCTGCTCGCCGTGCTGGCGATGTCCGGGGCGCTCGCCGCGTGGCACATCTTCCTCGTCACCGGCGTGCTCAGCGCCTCCACCGTCCTCGGCCAGCCTGCGCGCAACGCGCTCACCGCCGTCGTGGTGCCGAGGACGCACCTGCTGCACGCGGTCACGGCCAACACGTTCACGCAGCAGATCGGCTCGATCGTCGCGCCGCTCACGTTCGCGCTCGTCTGGAGCGTCTGGGGGCTGAACGCCGCGATCCTCGTCACCGCGCTCACCGCCGTGCCCAGCGCGCTGCTCCCGCTCCTCATCCGCGCCAGCGGCCGCCCCGTCGGCGTGACCGTCACCGGCAGCATGCCGCGACGCGTGATCGAGGGCTTCCAGTACGTGCGCGGCCACGGCATCCTCCCGGGCCTGTTCATCCTCGATATCGGCATGACGGTGTTCACGTTCTACCGCGACCTGCTCCCCGCGCTCGCGAGCGGCCTCTTCGGCGGCGGCGCGGTCGAGGTGTCCTGGCTCACCTCCAGCAACTCGGTCGGCGCGGTCGTCGGCGCGGCGGCGGTGGTCTTCACCGCGCGCTACCGCGCGAAGGGGATGCTGGTCGTGTACGTGACGCTGGCGTTCAGCGTCTTCGTGTTCCTGTTCGGCACCGTGCCCTCGTTCTGGCTCGGCATGGTCGTCATCTTCGGCATGGGCGCCATGGACGCGGTGAGCATGACGACCCGACAGGCGATGATGCAGCTCACGACGCCCGACCAGATGCTCGGCCGCACGCTCAGCCTCGGTTCGCTCGTCGCGACCACCGCGAACAACGTCGGCACCATGTGGGTGGGCTTCCTCGCGGGCGGGATCGCGCTCGGCGGCGTCGAGTTCGGAGGCCTCGGCGAGGCACGCACGATGCAGCTGGGCGGCATCCTCGCGCTCGCCTGCACGTTCGTCGTCTGGTGGGCGATGAAGGGCGTGCGCGACTACCGATACCCGTAGCGCCGCGGCCTCGCGCCCAGTCCCGGAGATCCGCCCGGATACTGCGCGAACTGCTGATCGCAGGGCCGTATCAGCACGTTTGTGGAACCGCTCCACCTACCAAATATCTTGTGTGATGAGACCGCGCCCGAAACCGCCTCAGCCGGTAGAGTGCATCTCGCACGGGTGAACGAGGCTGGCGATGTCCGACCTGCAGCGTCTGATCGACGGCTTCGATGCCGGCGAACTCGTCCGTCCCTTCGCGGGCAGCACCTCGCTCGTCGACCTCGTGCGCGCCTGCGCCAAGGCCTCCGGCGTCGACGACATCCCGATGAACGACGCGACGCGCGCGATGGCCGACCACCTGCGGCGCGCCGAGCACCTGATCTTCGTGCTGGCGGACGGCCTCGGCATCCAGTTCATCGACCAGCTCCCGCGCGGCTCGTGGCTGCGGCGTCACACGCGGCGCTCGATCCTCGCGCCCTACCCGCCCACGACACCCGTCGCGCTCACCACCGTCGCCACCGGCG
>JBFWQJ010000139.1:0-7816 GCA_050249515.1 Dehalococcoidia bacterium
GGCGACAGCGTGCGCGTGAACGGCATCTCGTTCACCGTCGACCAGCCGGAGCAGTTCCTGACGCAGGCCCGCGACGAGGCGGTGAAGAACGCCCGCGCCCGCGCCGAGGTGCTGGCGAAGGCCGCCGGCGTGACGCTGGGCGCGGCCCGCTCGGTCACCGAGTCCACCAACGGCGGCCCGGTCCCCTTCCCGGAGCGCGCGATGGCGGCCCCGGCGGTGGGCGGCGCGGCGACGCCGATCAACCCCGGCGAGCAGACGCTCACCCTCACCGTGAACGTGACCTACAACATCTCGTCGGGGAGCTAGCCGCCTCCACCGAGGGTGCGGCGGGGGGCCCCATCACGGGGCTAATTGAACCGCCACTCCCTGCCGATACTCCGCGTGGGGCGTTCGAACCACGTTCGACCCCGCGCGGGGGCGGTCATATGCGGCGTTCACTTCCCGAGATCTTCCCGTGGCTTGTCGCGCTCGCCGCGTCGACCGTCGTGTTCTACGTCCTGGCAGGCAACGCGGAACTGCAGTCCACGCTCCGCTGGCAGTCGCCGTCCGGGCACAGCCAGATCGTGACGCTGGTGGCCGGGGTGTGCGCGGTCGTCAGCGGCGTGATCTGCGTCGCGGCGCTGCGCTCGCCGAACCCGCGCCTGCTCTGGCTGGCACTCGCGTTTCTCACGCTGTCCGGCTTCTACGCCGTCCACGGCCTGACGACGCCGGGGATCATCATCGGCCAGGAGTACCGCGCCGTGATCGGCTTCAGCGGCCGCCTCGCGTTCCTGAGCGCCTCGATGTTCCTGGTCGCGAGCGCGATCGACTGGGAGTGCAAGTTCGCGCGGGCCGCCGTCCGCTGGCGCGTCGCGCTGCTCGCGGCGACCGTCGCCGGCCTCGTCGCCTACGGGGCGACGGCGATCATCTTCCCCGCCTGGGTGCCGAAGTGGTTCGTGGAGAGCCCGGCGATCGCGCTGGGCTCCACCGTGGCCGTGGTCGCCTTCGGCAGCCTCGCGGCGGCGCGCTACTTCGTCGGGTACTGGCGCAGCGGGCAGCCGCTGTTCGGCGCGGTCACGGTCGGCACGCTGCTGGTCGTGGAGGCGCAGATCTCGATGCACCTCGCCACCATCTGGCAGGGGACCTTCTGGCTGTACCACTTCCAGCTGCTCGCGGGCTGCGTGACGATCCTCTGGGGCCTCATCGCCGAGTGGGGGCGCGGCCGCACCATGGTCGCGCTGGAGCAGCTCACCGCCTCCGATGTGATGAGCCAGCTCCGCGCCGGGCAGACCGAGTCGATCGTGAGCCTCGCCGCCGCGCTTGAGGGGCGGGACGGCTACACGCTGGGCCACGGCGAACGCGTGGCGGCGCTCTCGATCCTCGTCGGGCAGCAGCTGAAGGTGCCCGCCCCCCGGCTGCGCGCGATCGCGGCCGGCGCGCTGCTGCACGATGTCGGCAAGATCGGCGTCCCGGACGCGGTGCTGCACAAGCGCGGGCCGCTGGACCCGAGCGAGTACGACGTCATCAAGGAGCACACCACGCGCGGCGACACGATGATCTCGCAGGCGATGAACGGCCCCGTGGAGCGCGCCGTCGTCCGCCACCACCACGAGCGCTGGGACGGCAACGGATACCCGGACGGCCTGGCCGGCGAGGCGATCCCCCTCGAGGCGCGCATCGTCGCCGTCGCCGACGTGTACGACGCCCTCCGCTCCAACCGCGCCTACCGCGCCGCGCACACGCGCGAGGAGACGGTGGCGATGATCGAGGCCGGCCGGGGGACGCAGTTGGACCCGCGCTGCGTGGACGCGCTCCTCGTCGTGGCGGGGGAGTGGGAGGCGCAGTACGCCGCCGACCACGTGGCGTACGACGAGCGGCGCTCCGCCTGATGCCGTCCGCCCCGGAGCCCGATCTCGGCTCGTCGTCGCGGCGCGTGCTGCGCCTGACGGGGTGGGCGGTCGCCGCGAACGCGCTGCTGCTCCTCGGCGCCGCCACCGCCCCGACGCCCGTGCGCGATGTCGCCGGGCGCATCGCACTGTGGTGCGGGCTGGGCTGACCTGCCGGCCCGCGCCGCGGCCGCCGGGCCGGGTGCGGCGGCTTCCGGGCGCGGATGGTACGCTCCGCCTCGACAGCCCTCCGCTCCCCGCGTCGAGGTAGCCCCTGTGGTTCTGAGCGATCACTCCATCCGCGAAGCGCTGGACTCCGGCCGGCTCGTCGTCGAGCCGATGGGCGAGAACGCCATCCAGCCCGCCTCGCTCGACATCCGCCTGGACGCGCACTTCCGCGTGTTCCGCAACCACCGCCAGGCGTACATCGACATCCGCGAGGAGATGGAGGAGCTCACGGAGCCCTGGTCGATCGCGGAGGACGAGCCGTTCGTGCTGCACCCCGGCGAGTTCGTGCTGGGCTCCACCGTGGAGCGTGTGGAGCTGGCGGACGACCTGGTGGCGCGCGTGGAGGGCAAGTCCTCGCTGGGCCGCCTCGGCCTGCTCGTGCACGCGACCGCCGGGTTCGTGGACCCGGGGTGGAAGGGCAATCTGACGCTGGAGCTGTCCAACGTCTCCACGCTGCCGATCCGGCTGTACTACGGCATGAAGATCGGCCAGCTCTCATTCCAGAACCTCACCACGAAGGCGGACCGCCCCTACGGCCACCCCGACCTGAAGTCGCGCTACCAGGGCCAGAGCATGCCCACGGCGAGCCGCATCTACCGCGACTTCCAGGGCCGGTAGCCCCGCGCCGTGCCGTCCGAGTTCATGCGCGCCGCCCTGGAGGAGTCGCGCGCCGCGCTCGGACAGACCTCGCCCAACCCGGCGGTCGGCTGCGTGCTCGTGCGCGAGGGACGCATCGTCGGGCGCGGGCGGACGCAGCCGCCGGGACAGGCCCACGCCGAGGTGATGGCGCTGCGCGAGGCAGGCGACCGCGCGCGCGGCGCGGAGGCGTACGTCACGCTGGAGCCCTGCTCCCACCACGGCCGCACGCCCCCCTGCACGGACGCCCTGATCGCCGCGGGCGTCGCCGCCGTCCACTTCGCCATCGAGGACCCCGACCCGCGCGTCGCCGGCTCCGGGGCGCGGGCGCTGCGCGACGCCGGCCTGCGCGTGGAGGAGGGCGACGGCGCCGAGGAAGCGGAGCGCGTGAACGAGGCGTTCCTGAAGCACCGCCGCACCGGTCGCCCCTTCGTCGTCGCGAAGTTCGCCGCGAGCCTGGACGGGCGCATCGCCGCCGCCTCGGGCGACGCGCGCTGGGTCTCCGGCGAGCCGGCCCGCGCCTGGGCGCACGACCTGCGCACGAGGATCGACGCAATCCTCGTGGGGTCGGGGACGGTGATCGCCGATGACCCCCACCTCACCGCGCGTCCCGGCGGCACGCTGGCGGCGCGCCAGCCGCTCCGCGTGGTGCTGGACGGCACGGGGCGCTCCGCCCCGACCGCGCGCGTCTTCGACGGCGCGGCGCGGACGCTCGTCGCCACCACGGAACGCGCGCCGGGGGCGTGGCGCAGCGAGCTGGCGGCGCGGGGGGTTGAGGTGGCCGTGCTGCCCGCCGGCGATGGCCGCCACGTGGACCTGGACGCTCTGCTCGCGCTCCTCGGCGAGCGCGAGGTGCTGTCGCTGCTGGTGGAGGGCGGGGGCGAGCTGCTGGGGGCGCTCTTCGACCAGCGTTACGTGGATCGCCTTTATGCTGTGATCGCGCCGCTCATCATCGGAGCCTCCGATGCGCCCGCCGCCGTGGCGGGCCGGGGCGCGGCGGTCATGCGGGAGGCGCCACGCCTCCGCGACGTCACGGTCGAGCGGCTGGGCGAGGACGTGCTGATCGAGGGCGTCCCGGCGTGGCCGGAGCCGCCGGGCGGGGACAGCGAGGGCTAGGGCATGTTCACCGGGATCATCGAAGAGCTGGGCACGGTGCGACGTCGCGAGGGCGGCGAGCTGGTGATCGGGTGCTCGCTGATCCTGGAGGACTCGCACCTGGGTGACTCGATCGCCGTGAATGGCGTGGACCTCACCGTCCGCGCCATGGACGGCGAGTCGATGTCCTTCGACGTGATGAACGAGACCTATCGCCGGTCGAACCTCGGCAACCTCGCCGCCGGGGACATCGTGAACCTGGAGCGCTCTGTGACGGGCGCGACCCGGCTCTCCGGGCACATCGTCCGGGGGGTGGTGGAGACGACCTGCGAGCTGATGAGCCTGACGCCGGAGGCGGACGCGATCATCGCGCGTTATCGCGTCCCGGCGGAATATCTGCGCTACATCGTGATGAAGGGCCCCGTCTGCGTGGACGGCGTCTCGCTCACGGTGATGGGCCGCGACG
This sequence comes from Dehalococcoidia bacterium, assembly GCA_050249515.1. Classification (GTDB taxonomy): domain Bacteria; phylum Chloroflexota; class Dehalococcoidia; order UBA2979; family UBA2979; genus SHYQ01. Next base: position 4,291 of record JBFWQJ010000139.1, read on the forward strand.
CGGAGTCGTTCTCCGTGTCGCTGGTGCAGTACACGCAGGAGCACACCAACCTCACGCGCCGGCAGCCCGGCGACGTGATCAACCTCGAGACGGACATCTTCGCCCGTTACGTGGAGCAGATCCTGGAGGCGCGCGCCGCCCAGTAGCCCGAGGGGCACCCGGCGGACCGCGCGAGGAGGCAGCGATGGCGGAGAAGGCGAAGGCGACCCCGAAGCCGCGGAACGCGGCGAGCGGCGTGCGCGCGACCGTGGAAGAGGCGATCGCGGAGCTGCGGGCGGGCCGCTCGATCATCATCACGGACGACGAGGATCGCGAGAACGAGGGCGATGTGGTCATCGCCGCTCAGTTCTGCACGCCGGAGGTCATCACCTTCTTCGCGCGCTACGCGAAGGGCCTGATCTGCGCGCCGCTGACGGAGGCCCGCGCGGACGCGCTGGACCTGCCGCCCATGACGCAGCACAACACCGCCCCGCTGGGCACGGCCTTCACCGTCAGCGTGGAGGCGGCCGTGGGCGTGACCACCGGCATCTCCGCCGCCGACCGTGCCACCACCGTCCAGAAGCTCGCCGACCCGAAGGCGACCGCGGTGGACTTCACGCGCCCCGGCCACATCTTCCCGCTGCGCGCGCGCGACGGCGGCGTCCTGGTACGCGCCGGGCAGACGGAGGCCTCCGTGGACCTCTGCCGCCTCGCCGGGCTGGAGCCGGTCGCCGTGATCTGCGAGGTAATGAAGGACGACGGCACCATGGCCCGGATGCCGGACCTGGAGAAGTTCGCCCGCAAGCACGCCCTGAAGATCATCACCGTCGCTGACCTCATCGCCTACCGCATGTCGCACGAGCGGCTGGTGGAGCGCGTGGAGGACGAGGCGGCCCTGCCCACCACCTACGGCCACTTCCGCGCCATCGGCTACCGGACGCTCATCGACAAGCGGGAGCACGTGGCGCTGGTGATGGGCGACGTGTCCACGGATGAACCCGTGCTCGTGCGCGTGCACGATCGCTGCGTGACCGGCGACGTCTTCGGCTCGCTCCGCTGCGACTGCGGCGAGCAGCTGGACGCGGCGATGCGGCTGGTCGCGGAGGCGGGGCGCGGCGTGATCGTCTACATGGACCAGGAGGGCCGCGGCATCGGCCTGCACAACAAGCTCCGCGCCTACAAGCTGCAGGAGCAGGGGCTGGACACCGTGGACGCCAACCTGGCGCTCGGCCTGCCTGCCGAGAGCCGCGAGTACGGCATCGGCGCGCAGATCCTCGTGGACCTCGGCGTGCGGCAGATGCGGCTGATGACGAACAACCCGGTGAAGATCCAGGAGCTCGACCAGTTCGGCGCGCTCCGCGGCGCGGGCCTGGACGGCTACGGCCTCGCCGTGGTGGAGCGCGTCCCGCTGGAGGTGCCGGCGAACGCCCACAACGTGCGCTACATGGCGACGAAGCGCGACAAGATGGGCCACCTGCTGGACCAGCAGATGCCCGGGATGGGGAGCTGACATGCCCAACGTCTTCGGCGAGGGCACCCCGGACGCGACCGGGATGCGCGTGGCCATCGTCGCCGCGATCTTCAACGATCAGTTCACGAAACGGCTCTGTAACGGCGCCGTCACAACCGCGCGAGAACATGGCGTCGCCGACGAGGCGATCGATGTCTACTGGGTGCCGGGCGCGTTCGAGATCCCGCTGGTCGCGGGCGAACTGGCCGCCTCCGGCGCGTACGATGCGATCGCCTGCGTGGGCGCCGTGGTGCGGGGCGAGACGCCTCACTTCGACTTCGTCGCCGGCGAGGCCGCCCGGGGGATCATGGACGTCGGCACCGACTCCGGCGTCCCCGTGGGCTTCGGAGTGATCACGGCAGACACGCTGGAGCAGGCGGAGGCCCGCTCCGGCGGTCCGGTGGGCAACAAGGGGAGCGAGGCGATGTACGCCGCACTCCACGTGGCATGCTTGCTGCGCGATGTGACGACCGAGGACGAGGAGGACGAAGGATGAGCGTCCGAGACGAATCCGTCGAGAAGCTTGAGAAGCTCGCCGGCGACGCGCTGGACGGCGCGATCAAGCTCGGCCAGGACGACGCGATCCGGCTGGCCCACCGCGTGCTGGAGCGTTTCCCCGGCATGCGCAAGAAGCACATGTTCATCGCCGGCGGCGCCGCGCTGTCCTCCGCCGTGCTCATCGGCGCGGCCGTCGCGATCGCGAAGCGCGTCCGCCAGGGACAGACCGCGTCCGAGGCCGCCGAGGCGATCACGGAGGACGAGATCGAGAACCTCAGCCTGCTGGAGCGCCGGCGCCGCCCGCTGCGCGAGGTGACCGAGGCGGACGACTCGCAGGTCGCCGCGCTGCAGGACGAGGACGGGCACGAGGAGCCGGACGCCCCGGCCGCCAGCAACAGCTAACCCGCGTCCCTCGCCGGCGGACAGACACAGAAAGGGGCCCCTCTCACGAGGGGCCCCTTCGATTTGTCCTGAGGAGGAGGCCGGTGCTGATCAACCTGCAACACAGCGGCGCGGACGGGATCCCAGGCACCACCCGGCGCTCACGCGCGGGATGCGGTCGGGTCGACTAGTAGCGCCCGCCGCCGCGACCACCGCGGTCGCCGCCCCGGTCGCCACCGCGGCCACCGCCGCCGTAGCCACCACCGCCGCCGCCGTAGCCGCCGCCACCACCGTAGCCGCCGCGGTCGCCACCGCGGCCACCGCCGCCGTAGCCACCACCGCCGCCGCCGTAGCCGCCGCCACCGAAGCTCCGCTGCTCACGCGGCTGCGCCTCGTTCACGCGCAGCGCGCGACCGCCGAAGTCCTTGCCGTCGAGGGCCGTGATGGCCTTCTTGGCGTCCTCGTTCTCCATCTCCACGAAGCCGAAGCCGCGCGGGCGGCCGGTCTCGCGGTCCTTGGGCAGCGAGCACGAGACGACCTCGCCGTACTGCCCGAACAACTCAGCAATCTCCCCCTCCGTAGCGGAGAACGGGAGATTCCCAACGTAAATCCTCTGCGTCAACGTCCGAACACTCCTACTGGCGCCGTGCGCCAGATCACTGGGCCGCCTCGGTCGACCGCCCATCAATCATTCGCTCAGTTACCGCTATGACGTGCAGGTTCGGGAACGTCCTTCGAGGATGCTGAGTACCGGGCAATCCTAGCATTTCGCGATGCGCATATCACGCGCGCGGTGGCCCCCGGCGTTGCAGACCCATTCGTGCCACCGTCACATCCCACCGTTATGATCGCCGCGCCTCAGGAGGGGCAGACAGCGTGCGTGACCTCGCCCGGCCCGGTCGCCCGCCCGCCGAACGCGCGGCCGACGAGATCGCCGCCTTCGCCCGGCTCTTCGAGGCGCGCCGCGCCGCCGAGGGCGCGGACGCCCCCCGGGGCCCCGGGAACGCGCGCGACATGGACGTGCTGGCCCAGCCGGTGCAGCGCCATCTGGAGCAGGTCGGGATGGCCGCGCTGGACGGCGCGGACGGGCGGACGGAGTCGCTCGTCGCGCTCCTCGCCTACGGCACGGCCCCCGAGTACGCACCGCACGCCGAGGCC
>JBFWQJ010000140.1:0-7781 GCA_050249515.1 Dehalococcoidia bacterium
AGGCGTGGCGTGCGGAGGCCGAGCGGCTCTTCGGGGCTGATGCGATGCGCTGGCGTTTCGAATGCCCGGCGTGTCACCACGTCGCGACGCTACAGGACTGGAAGGACGCCGGCGCGCCGCAGGAGAGCTGGGCCTTCTCCTGCGTCGGACGCTGGCTGCCATTCCATCGGGACGCTTTCGGGGAAGACGGCCCCGGGCCTTGCAACTACGCGGGCGGGGGACTGTTCCGACTGAACCCGCAGCCTCTCCTGTTTCCGGATGGGAGCACCCATCACGCTTTCGCCTTTGCTCGACCGACCTGCGCCGCCGGCGTCGGCGGCACGCCCGGCGACCCCGGCGGCACGCTCACGTTCTGCGGCAAGCCGCTCCCCTGCCCCGACCACCCGAAGGCGGCCACCGGAGGCTGACGTGCCGACGCAGGGAGCGATCCGCGACGCCCGCGCCTTCGCCCGCGAAGCAAATGAGCGTGCTGCGACCTATCGGAGCGCGCTGCTCGAGGTCCGTCAGCTGCTACCGCGCGACTCGCCTGGTGTCCGTCTGATCAACGAGGCGCTGGCGCCTACGGCCGAGCCGCGCGTGCTGCTCGCGGCACACGTCGAGCATCCGCCCTTGCGGATCCACGACCGCCGGCACCCGGAATGTGCGCTGGACGCCTCGAACGAACCGCGGACGGTCCCGCTGTTCGTCGCGCGGATGGCGGGCGCCGAGCCATGCCCTCGATGCAGCGCGGCCGCGGCGGCGCCGGCCCTCCTGGAGGCCGCCCGTGCCTGAGCAGCGCGTCCCCAACACGCACATCGCCGACGAGTGGGCGAAGTTCGCCGAGCGTGTGCTGCCCGCCAGCGCCGGCGGCGTGCAGCGCCAGGAGACGAAGCGCGCCTACTACGCGGGCGCCGTCGCGCTCTGGCATCGGCTGCAACGCATCGTCAGCGACGAGCCCGACATGACAGCCGACGACGAAGCCATTGGCGAGGACCTGCAGGTGGAGATCCAGGACTGGCTGCGCGACCTGAGGGAGGGGCGCGCATGACCGCCCTCTGCCCCGCCTGCAGCGGCGACCCGCGCGACGGCGCCGGCTACCACGCGCGCGAGTGCCCGGAGCGCGTGCCGGCCGCTGACATCAGCCAGGGCGAGGCGCAGCGCCTGAGGGACGCCTGGAACGAAGGCGGCGCGCTCACCGTCACCGCGGCCGTCGCGGCACTCCATGTCGCCGACGACGCCCTCGACTGGAGACACCCCCTCGCGAAATGGATGGTCCGCGCCGCGCTCACGCGCGCGGTCCCGCCCACAGCCCCAGCCGACCTGCACCGACCGGACGAGGAGGTGCGCATGCCGCCGTAGCCGCACCCGTTAGCCGTACTCGCGCAGTCGAGTGGCTCACGCCCGGCGGGGGACCGCCAGTAGCAACCCCCACCGCTTCGTCCCCCGCCGGCACCACCGTCGACCTCTCCGGAGAGGCAGGTCAGCATGCACGCGCCCCCACGCACCCTCACCTCGAGGGGCGCCCCCACGCGCCCTCTCGCGGAGCGCGCCTCGTGAGCTTCCTCTTGCAGGAGGCGGTGCTGGCGTCCGGGCTGCGAGGCACCCGCAAGCTCGTCGCCGTCTGCCTCGCGCGCTACGCCAGCGACGAGGGCGGCTCCTGCCGCCCCGCCCAGGAGACGCTGGCCGACGACGCCGGCGTGTCGCTGCGCACCGTCCGCGACGTCCTCGGCGAGCTGGAGGCGCTCGGCTTCGCGCAGGTGATCGCGCGGGGCACCAACGGCCGCGCCACCCGCTATCGCCTCCACGCCGACGCCCTCCCCGAGCGCACGAAGCAGCCCCGCGGCCGCCGGGCCACACCGCTCCTCGAGGACGGCCACCCGGCAGAATCCGCCGGTGACAACCGGCAATATCTGCAACCCCACCCGGCAGAACCTGCACGAGTAACCGGCAATTCCTGCAGGAGTAACCGGCAGAATCTGCCGCCGATCCGGTCATCTGATCCGGTCAGGGATCCAGTCAGAGGATCCAGTCAGGTACACACACCGCGCGCGCGCGCGAGGGACCCGATCACGCGGGCCATCCAGGAAGCCCGGAGGCGCTTCGAGGTGGTGGCGCTGGACGGCGACGCCGGCGACCTCGAGGCCTCCGTGCTCGCGGAGCACCTCACCGCGGGCGACGTCGCGCGCGCCGAGCAGCTCACGCTCGAGCGTGGCAACCCCGCGTCGTGGGAGTTCCTGCGTTGGTGGCTGCGCGAGTTCGCGGCCGCGCGTCGCGACGGGCGGCCGCTGCCGGAACCACGGGCCCGCGGCGCACCCGCGCCGGCCAGCCGCATCATCGGCGGGCACCCGCTCGCCGGCATGACGAACGCGGAGATCGCGCAGCGCAACGCCCAGATGCGGGAATGGGCGGCGCGTCAGGGCGAAGGCGGCGGCGGCCCATGAGCGCCTGCGATGGCTGCCGCCCGTCCGACCAGCGGCACGGGCACGGGCACCCTTCCCCGCCGGCCAGCGTGCGCAACGCACCGGTCACCCCCGACGTCGAGCGGATCTGGGCACTGCGCGTGCCGGTCCCGAGGAACCTCCGATGAGTCTTCGCCCCACCCGCCTCCGCATCGCCGGCCTGCTGGCGCGCTCGCTCTCCGGCACCGGCATCGTCCCCGGGCAGATCGTCGACGTCTCCGTGATGTGCCCGACGCCCGACCTGGACACCGCGGCGAGCGCGCTCTACCGCGTCGAGGCGATCGTCGCCCGCCGCACCGCGCGCGGCGAGGACATCGAGGTGGTGCTGCGCGAGGCCGACGAGACCTCCGTGTTCGCGGCGCCGGCGATCGCCCTGGCGGCCGGCCGGGAGGGTGCGTAGGTGCCGCGCGCGTCGCGGCCGCGGTACGAGCTGGTGGAGGTCCTCGGTGGCTTCGAGCTGTGGGATCGGCAGGCGTTCCGCGATCGGCCCGCGTACAGCTTCCCGCGCCGCGCATCGGCGGTGGTCGACCCGTACGAGCTCGACTGGTGGGAGCGCCGCGGCGCCGTCTGCCACCACCCGCGCGAGTGGGTGCAGCGCGGCCGCTGTCTCGTCCCCGATCCCGAAACGCGCGAGCTGGTGCCCGTCGGGTTTAAGGGCATCGGCTGGCTGAAGTGGGACGAGTGCCGGCTCTGCGGCGCCCGTCTCAACAGCCGCGCCGTGCGCGAGGACGGGGCCGTCACCCTCCGGGGCAAGCCGGCGGCGGTGAAATGGCCCCGGATCACCTCCGATCATACTTGACAGTGCTATACGTAGCGTATAGTATGACGGCATGGAAATCCGCCTCACCTACCACGCGACCCGCCGAATGGCTGAGGCTGGGTTGAGCCGCGAGGATGTCGCGGCGATCATCGAGCAGGCTGACGAGATCGAGCACCGGGGCTTCGCTGACAACTACATCGCCACGCTGCGCGGCACGCGCTACCGGGTGATCGTGAAGGTGGACAGCGACCCGCTGCTCGTGATCACTGCCCATGAGTACTACCGCTAGGAGGGCACCGCCCATGATGTTCGAGTACGACAGCGAGGCGGACGCCCTGTACGTCCACATCGCCCGCCGGCACGGGACCACGCGCGGCCGTCCGCTGGACGATCGCCGGACCGTCTACCACGACCAGGAGGACCGCATCGTTGGCGTGGAGTTCCTGCAGGTGAGCCTGGGGATCGATCTGGATGGCGTCCCGGAGGGCGAGCGTGTCGCGGCCGCACTCGCGCAGTTCCCCCGTGTCGCAGCCTGACATCCGGGCGGTCCTGGGCGAAGCACGCGCGGCGGCCGGTATGACCCAGGCCCAGCTCGGCGAGGCGCTCGGTGTGCCGGCCAACACGATCGCGCGCTGGGAGCGCGGCGAGCTCGCGCCGCAGCATCCGCGCATGCTGGAGCTCGCGCTGCGGCAGATCCAGCGCGAGCGCCGTCCTCGGCGGGCGTGACTTACTCCGTAGGCGGGGCACTCCGCAGCAGCTGCAGCGCGTCGCGCCCGAGCATCGCGACGATCCCGACCACCGTGCCGTAGATAACCACCATCGCCGGGTCGCCCGCGAGCCAGCCGGGCGCGCGCGAGCTCGTCGCCACAAGCGCCACGAGCCCGACGCCCACGAGGATCGAGAGCAGGCCCCACGGGTCTTCGTCGGGCTTCCCGAAGATCGGGCTGACGCCGGACGTCGCGCCGACTCCCCACTGCCCGCGCAGCCGCGCCACCAGGGGCCGCACGATCGGCTTCAGGTTGCCCACGATCACCGCGGTGATCAGCGCCAGCGTCACGCCCGAGATGAGCACGTCCGGCCCGCCGGCCAGCAGCTGCAGCAGTTGCGTCGTGTCCATGTCGTCTCCTCGCTACGGCAGTCGGTCGATCGTGGCCGTCAGCACCTGGCGGCAGGTCACCAGCGCCGCCTTCGCCACCGCGACGGCACTCATCCCCGTCGGTGGGGCCGGAGCGGGCTCAGCGGCCGCTGGCGGGGCCGTGGGCGGCTCCACGGCCTGCGGCCGCAGCGTGACGTCGTGCCAGGCGTCCACGGCCGCCCAGGAGCCCGGGCAGTCGGTGTCGGGCGTCAGGAACTTGTGCGGGCGTAGCGCCATCTCGACGCCGCGCTGGTTGGTCTCCCACTGCAGTCCGGCGCGCAGCGCGCGCATCTGCGTCTCCGGCGGCCGCGCGGCGGAGTGGTCGCCCATCAGGCACCACCCGATCCAGGAGTGGTTGTAGGTGGTGCTGGTGTCCCAGTCCCAGCCCTTGGCGTGCGCGCGATGCGTCGAGCTCGCCCCGGTGATGAAGATCCGCCCCGCCGGCGAGACCACGCGGTGGTAGCCGATGCCGTTCCAGCCCGCCTCGCCCGGCCGCTCGCCGTTCGCGTTGACGTGGTAGCGGTAGATCACGCCCAGCCGGTCGAGGTCCTCGTCCAGTGTCGTGCCGCTGTAGTTGCGGTCCTCGTCGCGCATCACGACGGCGTCGTGGTGGACGGTGTAGCCGCGCTTCGCGACCGTCGCGACCCACGCCTCGAGGTCGGGGAACAGGTGCCGCACGTCGTAGACGCGACAGCCGCCCGCGATGTCCTGGTATGGCAGCTCGACGTCGCGCCCCTGCCAGGCGACGCGCTCATGACCGTCGATGCGGAAGCCCCACGCGTCGCTCGGGAACATGCTCAGCTCCTCGCCGCGATCAGCCGGTCCATCTGCTGCAGGTGCGCCTGCTGCTCGGCGGTGAGCCCGCCGCGCTCGGTGTGGTACGGGAAGACGTCGCCGGCGACGACCGCGCTGAAGCCCAGCGTCGCGATGTCCCGGTGCGCCTCGAGGTGGTGCTGCCACATCGTCAGCTGCGCCTCGTCCCAGTCCTCGGCGATCAGCTCGTGGTGGCCGGCGGCGCACGCCATCTGCATGTAGGTCGGCCGCGGGAGCGTCAGGCTCATCGGGAGGCCAGCCCGCGGAACTCGCCCAGGACCTCGCGGTGGCGCTCGCGCGCGGTCTGCGCCTCCACGTGGACGTCGTCGCGGAGGGCGGAGCAGGCGGCGCCGTTCGCGGCGATCGCGCTGGAGATGTCGGACAGCGCCTGCAGGTGGCGCTCCTCGCTCGCCTCGAGGCGGTTGATGTAGCGCTTCGTGACGTAGGCGAGCGCGACGATCGCGAGCACGGCGATCGCGCCGACGGCCCCGTACTGCAGGAGGGTCGGGAGGGCCTGCGCCGGCACGTCCATCGCTCGCTGGCCCGTCTCCTGCGCGCGTCCGGGCCTGTCGCGCGGGGCCTCGAGTGGTGCGAGGTCGGGAGCACCAGCGCGCTGTGCGCTTTCGCCCCCGCCCCGCACCTGTCATGTCACCAGAGCGCGCGCGGAATGCGCCACTAGCCGCCCCGGTCGCCGATCGGCGCGGGTGTCATGTACTCGAACCACGCGACGAGTCCGCGATCTGCCTCCATCGCGGCGATCTGCTCCGGCGTGCCGTGCGCGAACGCGTGCGCGACCAGCAGGTACAGCGCGGCAGCGTCGCTGATCACGGCGGGCCCGCGCGGGGTGTCGCGCACCGGGACGCCGTCGAGCGCGGCGCCGACGATCGCCGGGACGCGCGCGATCGCCGAGGTGGCGGCCGTGGACGCGGCGGACTCGATGCGGCGGTTGATGCGGTCTTCGGCGCGCGACATCGCTAGGCCCCCCGCCGCTGGAGCTGGGCGACCTGGGCGCGGAGGTCCTGCGCCTGCACCGCCGGGGAGTGCGTCTGCTCGTACGCACCGCGCGTGAGGTCGAGGCGCTCGAACGGCCGCAGCGTGCCTCGGATCGGGTCGTGGTACTGCTTCGCCATCGCTATCCCTCCAGTACCTGCGCGGTGAAGATCAGCTCCCCCGCCTCTTCCGTGGGTTGCACCGAGACGATCCGCACCGGGACGTCGCAGCCGGTGAGGAACGCGTCCGTGCTCCTGAACCGGACGACGCTGCCGAGGTCGCAGTCCCGCCACCGCTCCTCGTGCTGTGCGCCGATCGAGAGGCGCAGGATCCGCTCGGCCCACCGCGGGCGACCGGCCAGCGCGGCGGCGGCGGCGTCCACAGCCCCGGCGCTCTTCAGCTCCTCGGCGACGTACAGCGCCTCGGTGCGAGTGAACGGCGATCCGGCCCGGGCGGCGTGCTCGATCGCGAAGCCGTGGATCAGCGCGCGGGGCGCTTCGCCGGCACCGGTGACGGGGTACGCGGCGCCCTGGCGGCGGGCGGAGCGGGACCGCTCGGTGTAGGCGTCCAGCACGTCCGCCTGCCCGCCCACGAGGTGCAGGAGCCACGGCGCGCCGCCCATGTCGATCGCGTCCTCCAGCGTCTCCACGCCCTCGGTGCCGTCCTCGAACACGGTCGCGGTGCGGTTCTCGCCGAGCGCCGTGCGGATGCTGGCGGTGGCGACGATGCGGCGCTCGTCCACCTGGTACGAGACGCCCCACTCCATGCCGCTGGCCTGCGCGACGGCGTTCAGCGCGCCCAGCGCGGAGCGGTCGGGGAACGCGCCGGCGTAGATCGGGCCCTGGTCGAGGTCGTCGTCGATGCCGACCTCGCTGTCATTCGCGAGGTTGATGGTCTGGATGATGTCGGCGAACACGGCGGCTGCCGTGCGCTGCTGCGCGGTGTAGTCGGAGGTCGAGGGGAGGTAGCGGTGCTGCAACACGGCCTCGGCGGAGACGAGCGTGAGGCGCGCGGTGCCGTCGCGCTTGGACCGGTCGAGGCGAGTGATCGCCCCCACCCACGGGTGCGGGTAGGCGGGGGACTCGATCACCACGGCGTTCCCGGCGCGGGGGTCGCACTCCAGCACCAGCGGATCGTCGAGCGCGACGGTGACGGCCCCCGGCGAGGTCTGCATCAGGTTCCAGACGCGGTTGACGCCCGAGACGCTGGTGAGCGTGCCGAGGCGCGGCCCGAACCCGCGGTGCAGGTGGACGGTGGCGGTGTCCACTAGACCCACCGATCCATCATCAGCGTCTCGATACCGACGCCGACGACACCCGTCTGCTCGTAGGCGAGGCGGTTCGCGCCGGGGTCGAGGCGCAGCCACGCTGGCTCGCTCGCCTCGACGGTCTGGACGAGCGACGCCCCCCGCTCCGTGGCCGGGCGGTCGAGGCGGAAGAAGCGCCCGCGGTCCGCCCACCACAGCGCGGTAGGGATCGCCTCGACGGGGAGGTCGCGCAGCAGCTGCTCCGGGTCGGGGTCGGTGTCGCCGTAGGCGTTCAGCGTGGCCCGGTCCGTGTCGGTGAGGACGCCGGCGCCGACTACCATCCACAGCACGTCGGAATGGATGTGCCTCGCCCCGTCCCGGCGCGCTCCGATCTCGGCG
>JBFWQJ010000141.1:0-7719 GCA_050249515.1 Dehalococcoidia bacterium
AGTAGACGGTCGCAAGGCCGAGGCCGGTGCCGCGCTCGGGCCCCTTTGTCGTGAAGAACGGGTCGAACACCTGCTCGATCACGGACGCAGGGATGCCCACGCCGTTGTCGCGGACCGTGAGCACGATGCGGGTGACGTCCACGGGGTCACGACGCAGCGACACGGACACCGCCGGCTGGTAGGCGCCCGCCGCGGCCTGCGCCTCGTCCTCGAGCCGCGCGAGGACGGCGTCGCGCGCGTTCACCAGCAGGTTCATGACGACCTGGTCGAGCTGTGAGCGGTTGCCCTGCACCACGACCTCGCCGAGAGGCGCCTCGAAGTTGATGACCAGCCGCCGGTCGAAGGTCGCGCGCACCAGCGACACCGTCTCGCGCACGGCCTCGTCGAAGCGCACGGGCTCCAGCGCGTCCGTCTCCGGGCGGGAGTACCTCAGGAGCTGCCGCACGAGGCCGGCGGCCTGCGCGGAGGCGACCGCGGACCGCTCCAGCCACTCGCCGGTGTCGCCCTGTCCCGTGCGCGCGATCTCAATGCCCCCGGCGATCACGGTGAGCAGGTTGTTGAAGTCGTGCGCCACGCCGCCCACCAGCGTGTTGAGCGCCTGCATCCGCTCCACGCGCCGTGCCTCGCGCTCCGCGACCACCTGCGGGCTCACGTCCGCGATCGCGCAGAGGAACTTGCGCTCCGGACGCCCCGTCGCGCGGTCGCGCACATCGAGCACGCCGACCTGCAGGCTCGCCGGGAAGGAGCGCCCGTCGCGGCGGCGCAGGTCCAGTCGCTCCGGGTGAGCCACCGGCGCGCTGTGGCCGCCCTCGCTGGGCGCGAGACGCGCCACGGCGTCCGTGATCAGCAGGCGGTGCGCGTCCGCCTCGACATCCGCGAGGATCGCGGCGGGCCGGCCGAGGAGCTCCGCGGCGGAGTAGCCGGTGATCTCGCTCACGGCGGCGTTCACCTCCTCCACGGTGCCCTGCTCGTCCAGCACCAGCAGACCGACGGGCGCGGCGTGGAAGATCGCGGCGGCACGTCCCTCCGCTGCGCGGGCGCGTTCCTCGTCCAGGCGCGCGCGGGTGATGTCGCGCACGATCAGCGTCATGCCGGGGTGCTGGCCCACCTCGTCCCACACCGGCGCGCCGTCCACGCGCGCCCAGCGTTGCAGCGTCACGGCGAACTCCGCGCTCGACGCCCGTCCGCCGATGCCCGCGCGGAACACCTCCACCCACGGCGCGACACCGGCCCCCTCGACGGGCACGCCCTCGATGTTCGTCCCGATCACCGAGCGGGCATCGATGCCGAGCACGTCGGGCGCGAGGCGCTCGAACTCCGCGTTCGCGAACGCGATCCTCCCGTCCGCATCGATCACGGCGGCGCCGATGCCGATCGCGGAGGAGTCCAGCACCGACCGCAGGTATGCCTCCGACCGGCGGAGCGCCTCGGCGGCGCGCACGGCAGCGGTCACGTCCAGGTTCACCGAGTACGTGCCGACTGCCCGGCCCGCGTCGTCCAGCAGCAGGAACGCCGACACGTCCACGTGCACGAGCCCGCCGTCCTTGCGCCGCCGCACCAGCCGCCGCGCGAGGATCTCGCCGCGCGCCTGCACGGTGCGCATCACGTCCTCGAAGGGGAGCACGTCCCCCAGCGTCTCCGGGAGGTCGCCGCGGCCCAGGACTTCCTCGCGCGTGTAGCCGTAGAGCGTGGCGGCGCGGTCATTCCAGTCCGTGATCCGGCCGACGGCGTCTCGCACGATCACGGCGTCCGCCATCGTCTCCGCGATGTGCGTCATGCGCCGCGCCTGCGCCTCGTGCGTGCGGTGCCGCCGCAGCGCCTCGTTCGCGAGCACGGCGAGGAGCGCGAGGCCGGCGAGCGCCTGTGCCAGCGCGGCGAGCAGACCGAGGCGGTTGCTCCCCGCGATCCACGCGTCCTCCGCCGCGGCCACCGCCAGTGACAGGTCACGCGCGGCCTCCGCGATCCGGGCCGTGAACGCGCGCGCGTCTCCCGCCGCCCCGCCGCCGTCGCGCACGCGGGCCAAGAGCGCGGCCTGCTCGGCGCGCACGATGGTCGCGAACGTGTCTCCCGGCTCGCGCAGCCCGGCCGGGTCGGTCAGCCCGGCGACCGCGTCCAGCGCGGCGTCCACGTCCGCGGCGGCCGCATCGAGGTCGCGCGAACCCCCCGGCGGCGCTATGAGCGCGGCTTCCAGCAGCAGGACGGACGTCGTGCGGACGCGGCTGATGGCGGTCCGGACGGACTGGTACTCCTCGAGCCGGCTGCGAGCGGCGCGGTCCTGCAGCAGGTGCACGGCGACCGGGATCACGAGCAGGATGATCGCGAGGCCGAGCGCCGCCGCGAGCGCGAGCCGACGCGGGCCACGCAGGCCGCGCGGCGAGTCGAGCGTCGATCGTTCGGGCGCCGTGGTCACCGTCGTAGCCCTCCGCCGGGTCTCGCACCAGTAATACGCAATACGGACAGGTTGGCGACCACAATTGTGCTGGGACAGGCTCGATCGTCCCGCGCCCAAGAGGACTTCCCCGGGCCGGGGTCCGTGATACCGGACGACTCCAGCAGGACGTCAGGAATCGATCAGATGTGCGACACGCCTCGGGGCGCTAGGACGTGGGCGGGCGCCGGTAGCGGAACGCGCGCGCGAGTCCTGTGGCGCCGAAGAGCCCGACGACCGTGGCGAGGGGCCAGGCGAGCGCGCGCGGGAATCGCGCCAGCACGCCCGCGAGCACGAGCCCACCGAACCCGGTGGCGAGGTTGAAGTTGCGCTCGTTCCGCGCGAGTGCATCGGACAGCGCGCCCTGCGCCAGCGCGCCGCCCAGGCTGGCGACCGTGCTGGGGACCTGCGGCCCGGAGCCGCGGACCAGCGAGCGGACACGCTGGCGACGCGGGCCGCCTCGGACGGCGCGGCCCTCCAGCGTCAGCTCCTGCGCGTCGGCGAGGTCCGCGAGGAACATCTGCTCCATCGCCGTGGCGAAGTTGATGTCCTCGACGACGACGTCGATCTCCCAGTTCGTCATCAGGCCCGTGACGTTGAGGTTGGTGGAGCCGACGCGCGAGCACCACCCGTCGGCAACGATCGTCTTGGCGTGCATCATCGGGCCGCGGTACTCCCAGATGCGCGCGCCGGCCTCCAGCAGCGGGCGGTAGCTGGTGCGCGACAGCGCACCGACGATGCGCAGGTCATTGGTGGACGGCAGCAGCAGGCGCACGTCGATGCCGTCGAGCGCGGCGGCGATCAGCGCCTCGCGCAGGATGCGGTCGGCGAGGAAGTAGGCGTCCGCGATCCAGATGCGGTCCTGCACGCTGGCGGTGAGCACCTGCAGCAGCCGGGAGATGCGCATCTTCCCCGGCTCCTGGATCACCACGCGCGTCGCGGTGTCGCCGGCCGGCGCGAGGTCCTCGGCGCGCGGGCGCTCGGTGGCCGGGAGGCCGGGGCCGTTGAGGTCCCAGACGGACGCGAAGGCCAGCTCGATGTCGGCGACGGCGGGGCCGGAGACGGCGACGGCGGTGTCGCGGTACGGGAGCCCGGTCTCCGGCGCGCGCTGGAGCCACGGGTCGGCGACGCCCACCCCGCCCACGGAGCCGTAGGTGCCGTCCACCGCGAGGAGCTTGCGGTGGTCGCGCCGGAACACGGCCAGCGGCTCCCACAGTTCCGGCGGGTTGATCACCCGCACATCGACGCCCGCCTCGCGCATGTTGTTCCAGAACGAGGCGCTGACGTCCCACGACCCGAACCAGTCGTACATGACGCGCACGACCACGCCGGCGCGCGCGCGCTCCGACAGCGCCTCCGCGAAGCGGGTGCCGATCTCGTCGTCGCGGAAGATGTAGTTCTCGAAGTGGACCCAGCGGGTCGCGTCGCGGATCGCCCGGAGCCAGTCCTCGTACGTCTCGTCGCCGTTCTGGAGCAGCGCCAGCCGGTTGCCCTCGCGGAGCAGCGCGCCGCTGGTGCGCGCCAGTGCGTGCTCTGTGATCCGGCTCGGGAGGACCGGCCCGTCGATGACCTCGTGCTGCACGATGCGCGCCCCTTCACCTTCGATGATAGGCGCGACATCCGTCCGCCGGGTGAACGCGTGCCACAGCGCGGAGCCGGGGCGTGCCACTCCCGTTGCGAGGTCCCGGCGCGCCTACACTGGGAGCATGAGCAGCGCTTCCATCCCACCCGCCCCTGGCGAGTCCGTCCCGGACGCCTCGGCGCTGGAGGCGCCCGTGGAGGCACCGCTGGTCCTGCCGGGCGATGACCTCCGCGTGCGCTGGCTGGGACACGCCACGACCGAGATCGTGGTGGACGGGGTGCGGCTGCTGACCGACCCGCTCCTCGTCGACTCGCTGGCGCCGCTGGTGCGGCGGCGCGCGCCGGAGCCCGCGCTCATCGACCCGCGCGACCCGATCCACGCGGTGCTCATCTCCCACGCGCACCAGGACCACCTGCACCTGCCGTCGCTGCGGCTGCTCCCCGCGGGCACGCGGCTCCTCGTCCCCGCCGGCCTCGGGCGGTGGCTCGCGCGGCGCGGGTTCGATCACGTGGAGGAGATGACGCCGGGGCGCGAGGTGTGGGTGGGGAGCGTGCGGGTGCGGGCCACGCGCGCCGCCCACGGCGGGCGGCGGCTGCCGCTGGGCCCGGACGCCCCCGCGCTCGGCTACGTGGTGGAAGGGGCGGGCGGCGGCGTGTACTTCGCCGGCGACACGGAGATCTTCGACGAGATGGCGGATATCCCGCGCGGGCTGGACACGGCGCTCGCCGTGGCGCTGCTGCCGGTGGGCGGCTGGGGCCCCACGCTGCGCGGCGGGCATATGGACGCGCGGCGGGCCGCGCAGGCGCTCCGCCTGCTGGACCCCGCCCACGCGATCCCGATCCACTGGGGCACGTACTGGCCGCGCGGGCTGGGGCGCGTGCGCCCGGAGCGCTTCCACTCGCCCGGCGCCGCCTTCAACCTCGCCGCGACGGAGGCGCACCCGGCTGTGCGCGTGCACGTGCTGCGCCCCGGCGAGGCGCGCGGGCTGGCGGACTAGCGCGCCGGCACGTCCACCTCGTTGACCAGCGTGATCAGCGCGTCCAGGTCGAACGGCTTGCTCAGCAGCCCGCTCGCCTCGAGGTCCTCGACGAGACCGTCCTGCTGGTGAGCGCCGGTCACCAGGATCACCGGGACGTCCCGGTGCGGCTCCGGCAGCGCGCGCTGGCGCTCGCGGAACTCGTGGCCGCTCATCTCCGGCAGCGCGAGGTCGAGCAGGATCACATCGGGCAGCCATGACTGCAGCAGGTCGAGCGCCTGCACGCCGGTAGCGGCGATGCGCACCTCGTGCCCCTCGTCGGTGAGCGCGTCGGCGACGAGCATCAGGAGCGCGGGCTCGTCGTCTACGAAGAGGATGCGCCGTGGGTCCGGCGCGGGCTGCTCGATGATGGCCGCGATCACGCGGGCACCGCGCCCACCGGCGACAGCGGCAGCCAGAGCGACATCGTCGTGCCGGCGCCCTCGCCCGCGCTGTCGGCCCACAGCCGCCCGCCGTGCTGCTCCGCGATGCGCCGCGCGACGTACAGGCCCAGGCCGAGGCCCGGGATGTTCTCGCGCGCGGCGTTCGCGGCGCGGCTGAACGGCGTGAAGATCGACTCCAGAGCGTCCGGCGGCAGGCCGATGCCGGAGTCGCGCACCTCCAGCAGGATGCCGCCGTCCTCCTCCCGCAGGCGGACGTGCACGTCGCCACCGGCCGGCGAGTACTTCACCGCGTTGTCGAGGAGGTTTGCGAGCACCTGGCGCAGCCGGTTCGGATCCAGCAGCACGTTCCGGGGACGGTCGTCAATCTCGAACGTCAGCCGGCGGTCCGCCCATTCGCCGTGCCGGACCACGTCGCGCACCAGCGAGGCGACATCGGCCGGCTCCAGGCGCAGCGGGAGCTCCCCGCGCTGGAGCCGCGAGACATCGAGGAGGTCGTTTGTCAGCGTCGCCAGGTGCGCGCCGCTCCGCTCCAGCGCGTCGATGTACGCGGCCAGGCGGTCCTCCGTCAGTCGTCCGTTCGCGTGCGCGCGCCGCAGCTGCTGCGCGGTCCCGCTGAGCACGGCGACGGGGTTCCGCAGCTCGTGCGAGGCGATCGAGAGGAACTCCTCGCGGGAGCGCGCGGCGTCCTCGGCCGACTGCCGGGCCGCCTCTGTCGCCTGCCGCGCACGCACCTGGTCTGAGACGTCCTGCACGTAGCACGCCACGCCGTGACCGCCACCCGGCAGCGGGATGCGCAGCACGCGCCAGTCGTAGTGCTCCACGCGGCCGCCGCGGTCGAGGCGCTCCACCGCGAACTCGGAGGCGACGAACGGCTCCCCGGTCGCGAGCGTGTGCGCGAACGCCTGCAGCACCTGCGCGCCGGCGGCGGGCGGGAACAGCCGCGCGACGAGCTCGCCGAGCCCCCAGCCCACCGGCCCGTCGGGGACGTCGCCGATCATCGGCCGCACCACGGGATTCGCCTCGTTGATGCGCAGGTCGGCGTCCACCAGCAGCACGCCGAAGGGCGCGGAGCGCAGCAGTGCCTCGTGCCGCTCAACGTTCACCTGCAGCGACTCCTGCGCCTCCCGCACCTCCGTGATGTCGCGAGTGGTCCCGGCCACGGCCACCACGCTGCCGTCCTCACCGAGCACGGGCACGAAGATGTAGTCGTAGATGCGTCGTCCGAAGGTGCCCGTGAACGGCACCTCACCGCGGATCGGCGCGCGCGTCGCGATCACTTCCTCGATCTCGCGGTCGTGCATCGCCGCGTGCCACGGCTCGTAGCCCAGTTCCAGGCAGTTGCGGCCGATCGCCTCGTCCAGCGTCTTGCCCCACATGCGGAGCAGGCCCTCGTTCGCGTAGATGAAGCGGTGGTCGCGATTGAAGACGTACGCGAGGTCCGGCGTGTTGCCCAGGATCGCCTCGTACAGTTGCTCGTCGCGGCGACGGGTGCGCTCGCGGGCATCCGCCCGCTGCGCCGTCACGTCGCGCCCCTCGAATGCGATGTGCGCGACCGCGCCGCCGGCGTCCACCACCGGGACCAGCGTCAGCGCGAGCACGCGCGCGCCGTCGGAGGCCGTGACGCGCGCGTCCAGCGCCACCCGCTCGCCGCGCGCCGCGGCGTCCAGCGCATCCGCGATCCGCGAGCGCTCGGCATCCTCGGCGTCACCGCGCTCCGCGGTCCACCACGGCAGCGCGATGAGCGGTCGCCCCACGGCCGCTTCCAGCGGGACGTCCGCGGAACGGAGCGCGGCGCGGTTCAGATCGAGGACGATGCCCTTGGCGTCGAGGAGCCCGGAGGGCGGGGCGCACGCATCAAGGGTGATCCGCGCGAGGCGCGCACGATCCTCATCCGATTCGTCGCCGAGCAGGACTGGCCCCAGGACGTCCGCGGAACGGGAGGAAGCGGTGGGGTCAGATGGCATTCACGATCCCGGCAACACGCCCTGTTTCAACCTCATCATCGTAGGGGCGTACGGGCGCACTACCGCTTGCGGAACCATCGCAGCGACCGTGGCGGAAGCAACGCGCCGGTTACGCCGTGCCGCACGGCGGGGCGAGCAGGGCGCAGAATCGCGCGTATCGGGGGACGCGAGCGGGCCGGGGGCCTCGACCGCACGGACGCGAGGCGCGGGGAGAGGCGCCTAGAGGACGCCGTCCTCACCGATGCCGCTGCGGGCGATCGCGACGCCGCCGGCGACGAGGAGCGTGATCACGCTGCCCACTGCCATCAGCAGCAGCGCTTTGCCGA
>JBFWQJ010000142.1:0-7696 GCA_050249515.1 Dehalococcoidia bacterium
ACGGCAATGGCACCCTGCGGGGAGGCGTAGCCCGGGTTCAGGTCGTGTTCGGCGACCTCCGGGTGGGCAGCCATGAAGGCGGAGTCACGCAGGAGCATCGCCTCGAGCGCGGCGAGGTCCGCCGGCTGCGCGCCGCGCGCGCCCTGCAGGATCGGCAGCCCCTTGATCTCGCGGATCATCTCCGCGGCGTCGCGTGGCTCAAGCGGGACGACGCTGAACGCGACATCCTTCAGCACTTCGACGAACACCCCGCCGAGGCCGA
Source organism: Dehalococcoidia bacterium (assembly GCA_050249515.1). Lineage (GTDB taxonomy): Bacteria > Chloroflexota > Dehalococcoidia > UBA2979 > UBA2979 > SHYQ01. The sequence goes on from JBFWQJ010000142.1 coordinate 263, forward strand.
ACATCACCACGGGGCCGAACTGCCGATCCGTGGTCGCGCCGACGATCACCTCGATGCCCGCCGCCGCCTGGTGCTGTACCGAGACGCCGTCGATGCGGGCTCCCGGTACCGCGGCGCGAACGCGCGCGAGCATCGCATCGTACTCCGCCCGCACAGCGCCGCCGTCCTGCAGCCCGAGCATCACCCCGCCCACGTCTGACTTGTGGGCGATGTCTGGCGAGACAATCTTCAGCACGACGGGGTAGCCGAGGCTGTCCGCCTCGGTCACGGCCTGCGCGGCGCTGGCGGCCAGTCGCGTCGGGGTGACGGCGACGCCCGCCTCGCCGAGGAGCACCTTCGCCTCGACCTCGTTCAACAGCGTGCGGCCTGCGGCGCGGGCCTGCTCGATCACGTCGGTCATCGTCTGCTCCCGGTTGCCGTCGCCGCGCCGGGCGGGCGCCCGGCGGGTATCGCGCGCTGACCCTACACCACCCGGCATCTCGCGTGGGAGACGTCGGCCTCGCAGCGATTGCCTCCATTAAGACGATGATGCGCGGGAGACCTCGACAAGCGTCCCAGAGGATCGCGAGGTCGCTACACTCGCGCCACCGGCGTCGGCGTCGCCGCAGGTACGGAGGCAACGGTGGTCACGATAGAGCAACTCGACCGAGCGCTGAACCCGAAGAGCGTCGTGGTCGTCGGCGACACCAAGCGCGGTAACTACCACTGGCTGAAGTCCATGAGCACGATCAAGGGTGGTCGGCTCTACTCCGTCCAAATCGCCCCGGACGACATCCCGGGGATCGAGGCAATGGGCATCCCGAACTACAGCAGCGTGACCGAGGTCCCGGGCGAGGTGGACTACGTTCTGGTCGCCGTACCCCGCGTGGTCGCACCGCGCGTGCTGCAGGACTGCATCACGAAGGGCGTCGGGTGCGTCGCCATGTTCACCTCCGGCTTTGCTGAGACGGAGACGGAGGAAGGCACTCAGCTCCAGGAGCAGATGAAGCAGATGGCGCGCGACTCCGGGATCGTGCTCATCGGCCCGAACTGCATGGGGCTGTACAACCCGGACGCCGGTGTGCGCTTCAGCGAGGGACAGCCGGCCGGGTTCGAGGGCGACGTGACCTTCCTCTCCCAGAGCGGCGGGCACACGGGCGACTTCGTCACCACGGCCTACGCGGCCGGAGTGCCGGTGCGGAAGGCCGTGAGCTTCGGCAACGGCATTGTCCTCGAGCACCCGGACTACCTCGAGTACTTCGCGCAGGACGACGGCACGCGCGCGATCGCGATGTACGTGGAGGGCATCCAGGATGGTCCACGGTTCTTCCGCGTCCTGCGTGATGCCGCGCGCCGGAAGCCTGTCGTGCTCTGGAAGGGCGGCCTGACGGACGCCGGCGGCCGCGCTACCGCGTCGCACACAGCGTCGCTCGCGGGCTCCGAGGCGATCTGGAAGGCGGTCGCGCGTCAGACGGGCGCCATCCCCGCCGCCTCGATCACAGAGTCGGTCGATCTGCTGAAGGCATTGCGCATGCTGCCGCCGTTCACCGGCACCGGCCTCGGCATCACGGGCGGCTCCGGGGGCCAGTCGGTCGCGATGGCGGACGTGTTCTCGCGCGCGGGACTCAGCGTCCCCACGCTGTCGCCGGAGTCGTTGGAGAAGCTCGGCAGTTGGTTCCGCGTCGTGGGGGCGAGCTTCAGCAACCCGATCGATATGGGCTCCAATCGCAGCGAGATCGAGGGCATCATCCAGGTGCTCGCGGCGGACGCAAACGTGGATTGCGTAGTGATGCAGATCCGCCCCGAGTCCACGACCGACCCGCGCGACGCCGCGCGGCTGGACGCGCAGCTCGCCGCCCTCGCGAAGGGCAAGGAACTGGCGAACGACAAGCCGGTCGTCGCGATCATGTTCTCCTCGAACCCGTTCGAGGAGGGACCGGCCCTCGCGAGGCTCGACGCCCGCCTACGAGCGATCGGTATCCCCGGCTACCCGACCTACGAACGAGCCGCCGCGGCTATCGCGAAGGTGAGCGCCTACTACCGCTTCCGCGCCAGCCTCAACTAGCCCGCGTGCCCGTGCCCGAGGCGGTCGACGCCTCAGCGCGGCATGCGCGGTGGGCAGCCGTGGGTGGCGCTCCTCGCACCACCCACCTCGTTCCGTGCCCGTCCCGGCGAACCCGGGTCCCTTCGGCCTCAACGGGCCCGACGTCACGACCCCGTGTGTCCACCGACCGTTCGGGAGCGGCCGTTGCGGTTGCCTCGCCTCCGCCCCGGGTCGGCGATCAGTGCGCGAACTGTGCCGCCTCGGTCGAGCCGGTGAGCGCGGTCGTCGAGGACTCGCCGCCGCCGACGGCAAGCGCGACCTCATCGAAGTACCCCGCGCCGGCTTCCTGCTGGTGACGAGTCGCGGTGTAACCGTCCGGCTCCGCGCCGAACTCGGCGTCCTGCAGCTCGACGTAGGCCGACATACCCCGCTCCGAGTAGCCGCGCGCAAGGTTGAACGTCTCGTAGTTGATGCTGTGCCAGCCGGCGAGCGTGATGAACTGGAAGCGGTAGCCCATTCGCGCGAGTTCCTGCTGGAAGACCGCAATCGTGCGGTCATCCAGATGTCGGCGCCAGTTGAACGACGGCGAGCAGTTGTACGCGAGCACCTTGCCCGGGAACTCCGCGTGGATCGCCTCCGCGTACCGCTCCGCCTCCGCGAGGTCGGGCGTGTCCGTCTCGCACCAGAGCATGTCGCTGTACGGGGCGTACGCGAGGCCGCGAGCGATCGCCGCTTCGATCCCTGCCCGCACGCGGAAGAAGCCCTCCGCCGTGCGCTCGCCCGTCACGAACGGGCGGTCACGCTCGTCGATGTCGGAGGTAAGCAGCGTCGCCGCGCGGGCGTCGGTGCGCGCGACGACGAACGAGGGCACGCCCATCACGTCCGCGGCGAGGCGGGCTGCCTGCAGCGTCCGCACGTGCTGCGCCGTGGGGACGAGCACCTTGCCGCCCATGTGGCCGCACTTCTTCTCGGCGGCCAGCTGGTCCTCGAAGTGCACGCCCGCCGCGCCGGCGTCGATCATTTGGCGCATCAGTTCGAACGCGTGGATCGAGCCGCCGAAGCCGGCCTCGGCGTCGGCGACGATCGGGGCGTACCAGTACGTCCCGTCCTCACCGCCGAGGTGTGCGACCTGGTCGGCGCGGGTGAGCGCGTTGTTCAGGCGACGCACCAGCGCCGGCGCGCTGTTGGATGGGTACAGGCTCTGGTCGGGGAAGGTCTGACCGGACAGGTTGCCATCCGCCGCGACCTGCCAGCCGCTGAGGTAGATCGCCTCCAGTCCGCCGCGCACCATCTGCACCGCCTGTGCGCCCGTGAGCGCGCCGAACGTGCGTACGAACGGCCGCTCCGAGAGCAATTGTGAGAGCCGTTCCGCACCGGCACGCGCCAGCGACGCCTCCGGCATGATCGCCGGGCGGAGGCGCATCACCGTCTCAGCGTCGTAGTCTCGCCGGATGCCGCTCCAGCGCGGGTCGGTCATCCATTCGGCCTCCAGCGCCGCCGCGGCGGCCTCGGTCCTGTTCGCCCCGTAGTTCGTCATCATGGTCCCCCTCAATCGAAGATGGTTCTGTGGTTGCTCTGGCTGGATGCGGGCAAGTTGTAGGAGCGGCTCAGGGCAGCTCCGGGTAGGTGTGCGTAGTCAGGAATTCCTCGAAGTGCTCGTCAAGCACGAGCCGGTCGAGCAGCCGCGCGGCGGTGGGGAAGTGATGCGCGCCATCGCGCGTGAGTTCGGTCATGACCTCATCGCGCACCTGCGCGTAGATGGTCGGTGTGAAGCGCGAGCCGTCGTCCAGCGGGGTTGCATGGCGCAGCCACTGCCAGAGCTGCGCGCGCGAGATCTCGGCGGTGGCCACGTCCTCCATCAGGTGGTTGATCGCGGCCGCGCCCGTGCCGCCAAGCCAGGCGTTGAGGTACTGGAGCGAGACGGAGACGTTCTCGCGCACCCCGCGCGTGGTCACCGTGCCGCCCGGAACTCGGAGGTCCTGCAGTGCATCCGGCGTCGCGCGGACGTCAGCACGCCGCTGGTGCCGCTGAGGGGGCATGCCGTTCAGGGCTGCCTCGAACACGCGCCGTGCCAGCGGCACGAGGTCCGGGTGCGCGACCCACGACCCATCGAAGCGGTCCCCGGCCTCGCGACGCTTGTCCTCCGAGACCTTGCGCATCGCCACGCCGGTCGCGTCCGCGTCGCGGCGATTCGGCACGAAGGCAGCCATCCCGCCGATGGCGTGGGCACCGCGCCGATGGCACGTCTGCACAAGGAGGTCCGTGTACGCGCGCATGAACGGGACGGTCATCGTGACCTGCGCGCGGTCGGGTAGAACCGCATCCTCCCGGGTACGGAGACGCTTGATGGCGGAGAAGATGTAGTCCCAGCGGCCGGCGTTCAGGCCGGCGGCGTGGTCGCGGAGCTCGTAGAGGATCTCGTCCATCTCGAACGCCGCGGGGAGCGTCTCGATGAGCGCGGTCGCGCGGATCGTGCCCCGCGGGACGCCGAGGGCGTCCTGACCCAGTTCGAAGGCACGGTTCCAGAGCCGCGCCTCCAGGTGGCTCTCCATCTTCGGCAGGTAGAAGTACGGACCGCTCCCGCGCGCGATCAGCTCGGCGGCGTTGTGGAAGAGGTAGAGCCCGAAGTCGAAGAGAGACGCGGAGATCGGTGCACCGTCGACGCGGACGTGTCGCTCGGGGAGGTGCCACCCGCGCGGCCGCACCACCAGCGTGGCCACCCGGTCGCCAAGGGCGTAGCCCCGTCCGTCCGGGAGGGCCACGCTGATCGTCCGGCGGACCGCGTCGCGCAGGTTCACCTGCCCGGCAACCACGTTCGCCCAGGTCGGGGAGAGCGCGTCCTCGAAGTCGGCCATGAAGACGTCGGCGCCGCAACTCAGGGCGGTGATCATCATCTTGCGGTCGACCGGACCCGTGATTTCGGTCCAACGGCGCATCAGGTCCGGCGGCGTCTCGACCACGCGCCAGTCCCCCGCACGGACTTCGGAGGTCTCCGGAAGGAAGTTGAACCGGCCGCCCGCGTCCAACTCGGCCTGGCGGGCAGCGCGGGCCGAGAGACAGCGCAACCGCTCAGGATTGAGGGCTCGATGGAGGTCCGCGACGAAGCGGAGCGCATCAACGGAGAGGATCGCCTCGGCGTCCGGCGTATCAGGGACGGCGTCGAGTTCGACCCCGGTCGGCAGAGCGAGAATCGTGGTCATGACTTGCTCCCGTGAGTGCCCGAGCGGGCGCCCGGGGGATGCGTGGAGAGATGCGTTCAGGTATATCTCCATCTCTAGACACCTCTGAGAACATTGACTGCTGTAACATTCGTCTTTCTTAACGTTCTGAGAAAGAACAGTTGAAATGACCGAGGCACCCCTCACGACCCGCGATGAAGTCGATCCGCTCATGTTCGGGCGGCGGCTCAGGCACCTCCGGCGCTCGCGCCACTTCACGCTCGCCCAGCTTGCAGAGGCGGTCGGCAAGCACGGGCCGTACCTGTCGCTGCTGGAGAACGGCCGCCGGCAGCCCTCGCTGGCCACGATCAACGCGCTGGCCCGCGCGCTCGGCGTCGCGCCGGCCGATCTGCTGGCCAGGGAGGCGCCCTCGAAGCGCGCACGACTCGAGATCGACCTCGCGCGGATCCAGCGGGAACCGCTGTACCGGGGGCTCGCGCTCCCTGATCTCGTGGCGACGCCACGGATGCCGGACGAGGCGATCGAGCACGTGACGCGGCTCTACGCGGAGTTGAAGGCACAGGTGCTGACGCGCGCGGCGACACCCGAGGAGGCACGACGCAACAACATCGATCTCCGCAGCGCCATGAGTCACGCGGACAACTACTTCTCGGAGATCGAGGCGATCGCCTCCGACGTCCTGCGCAGTGTCGACTACGCAGGCGCGGAGGCGCTGTCGCAGCGCACCATCAACGACATCGCCCAGCACTTCGGCTTCACGATCCACCCGACGCGCGGCGTGCCGGGATCGGTGCGGTCGGTTGCCGACTTGCGGCACGGCCGCATCTACATCCCGCAGCGCGACCAGCTGCGCACGCGCGCGGCTCGATCAGTGGTGCTCCAGACGATCGGGCACTTCGCGCTGGGCCACGGCGAACCGCGCTCGTTCGGTGACTTTCTCCGCCAGCGCGTGGAGACGAACTACTTTGCCGGCGCGGTCCTCGTGCCCGAGTCCGCCGCCGTGCCGTTCCTCCAGCGCGCGAAGGAGGCGCGCGACCTGGCCGTCGAGGATCTGAAGGAGGTCTTCTACGTCTCGTACGAAATGGCCGCGCACCGACTGACGAACCTCGCCACACGCCACCTCGGCATGCGCACGCACTTCATCCGCTCAGATGCCGAGGGTGTGATCTGGAAGGCGTACCAGAACGACGGCCTCCCCTTCCCCTCCGATGCGGACGGGGCGATCGAGGGCAACCTGCTCTGCCGCCAATGGGGCGCGCGCCTCGTGTACCACTCCGACGACCAGTTCGACATTCACTATCAGTGGTGCGATACCCCTGCCGGCACGTTCTGGTCCTCGACCCATGTCGAGCCGGAGGAGGAGCCACACCACGCGATCACTGTGGGCACCACGTTCGAGGATGCGCGGTACTTCCGCGGACGGAACGCCTCGCTCCGGACCGTGTCGCGCTGCCCTGACCCGTCGTGCTGCCGCCGTCCGGAGCCAGATCTGGCGGCGCGCTGGGACGGCTATGCCTGGCCATCGGCCAGCGTGCGCAGCCATGTGCTGGCGGCGCTCCCCGCGGGCACCTTCCCGGGCGTCGACCTCCAGGAGGTCTACGCGTTCCTCGAGGCGGAGAATGGCAAGCAGTAGTGCGCGGCGTCGCCGGGTGGGCACGACGAGATCTACGCGCACACCCGCGTCTAGGCCTGGGGAGCGCCTCTCACGTGCTCGGCAGCGTTGGAACCGATCTGAGACCTCGAGCATGCCGTGAGCCTCGGTACGCAGGACCAACGCGATCGGCGTCGGGCTGCTGGACGAGGCCAGCATCGAACTCGGGCACGCGTCACTCAGGGCTCTGCTTCCTAGAGGCGTTCGCCGCTCTCGTGAGCGCCGCCCCGAGAGCCCCGTTGATAGCTCAGTGCTCTGCGCCGCTTAGCCCCGTGAAGCAGATCGATGCCCGAAGCTCGAGGCCGCCGCGTTCGAACACGAGGATCGGTGCAGGCCATGGGCGATGTGTACCGGCTCTGACTCTGCCGAGCCCTGCGCGCCGATCGGGCACGCCTGACCGGAGGGGCAGGCCGTCGCCACTCTGTCCGCACGCTCCTCTCAAGGGGAACTCGCGGTGCCATCGAGACTCGCACAATCGAGGAGCGCTACTATCCCCCCGCACCATGCTTGTGATGGGGCCCGACGGGAGCCCGAGGCAACGATGGAACACGAGCATCCGGTCGGGACGGGCGCGGCAGAGG
>JBFWQJ010000143.1:0-7606 GCA_050249515.1 Dehalococcoidia bacterium
ACCCCGATCAGCACGATCGCGGCGCATACCAGCAGCACCGCGACGGCGAGCAGCACCGGGGGCTGCCCCGTGAGGGCCGCGAGGTAGCTGCCGAAGCCGAGCGCGACCGCCGGCGCGGCGATCGCGGTCACCACCACGTCCATCCACCCGGTCACGAACGCGACGCGCGTGCCGAACGCCTCCTTCGCGTACGCCGCCGCCGCCCCGGCCTCCGGGAACATCGAGGTCAGTTCGGCGTAGGACAGACCGGTGCCGGCGGCGAGCAGCGCGGCGACGACGAAGGAGGCCCACACGGCGTTGCCGGAGATCCCGGCCGCCTCCCCCACCAGCACGTAGATGCCGGCGCCCAGCACGATCGCGATCCCGGACAGCGACGCGCCGAGGAGCCCGACCGTCCGGTGCAGCCCGGGCTCGCCGCCCGCGCCGGTCGCCTGCGTCGTCGTCGAATCGCGCTCGTCCATGGGGGCACCATACACGGCGGGTGGCGGCGCGCGGACGCGACGTTCCCGCATCGCCCGGGCCTCGAGGCTCGGGCGGAGCGCGGCGTTACTTCAGCGGAGCGGTGGCAAAGAGCGTCGAGAACTGGTCGCACCACACGATCGCGCTGCGGAAGCGCGTGACGTCGGTACCCGGCGGGATCTCGTAGTTGAACGCACCATCGGTCGCGCGCAGCGGGCCCAGCTTCAGCACGGTGGCACCGTACCCGGCCGCGTCATCGGACAGGTAGACGAAGAGGTCCGGGCCGTTGCGCACGGAGAAGTTCTCGAAGCGCAGCGTGTGCCGCTGCGGCGACACCTCGATCAGCAGCGCGTCACCGCGACCGAAGTGGAAGTCGTCGGCGCCCGCGAACATGCCGCGCGCGATCAGGCGTGGCCCGGCCGCCGGCGTCGAGGCCGCTGTCGAGGCGGCCGTCGCAGACGGTGCGGTCGCCGCGCTCGCGGTCGCCGCCGCCGTCGCGGCCGACTTCGGCGTCCCCGGCGTCGAGGCGGCTGCGCTCGCCGCTGCAGCCGGTGCGGCCGGCGTGCTTGGCGTGCTGGCCGAGGGAGCGCTGGCGGCGGTGCCGGCGACGCCGGTCGCCGCTGCGACGGCGACGTCCAGCGGACTCGCCTCCTGCAGCGTCGTGCGGATGAACAGCGGCGAGAAGAGGTAGTAGGCGACCGGCAGCGCGACCGCGAGCACGACGACGGTCGCGCCGATCGAGATCGCCCGGTGCCGCGCCGCCAGGCGCCAGAGTCCGGTCAGCAGTCGCATCGGTCGCCTCCTCGTCCGCATGTCCCAGCATACGGAACGTCGAGGCAGGTGCGTTCAGATGCGCGAGGGCGCCCCGCCGGCCTCGGCGGCCCGGTCGAGCGGGTGCACAGGCGGTGGTCCGAGCAGGAAGACGACGACGCCGAGGAAGCACGCGATGCCGAACGCGACGAACGTGACGACGTAGGAGCCACTCCGGTCGAAGGCGAACGCGGCGAGGAGCGGCCCCACCGCGCGCGTGACCGTGAGCGCGACGCCGGAGTACCCCTGCAGCGTCCCGACCACGCCTCGACCGAAGTAGTCGGGGAACGCCTGCGCCTGCAACTGCTGCCCGCCCGCGATCGCGATGCCGAGGATGACCGCGGTCACCTCGAGCATGAGCAGGGAGTGCGGCAGCGTGAACACGAGGATCGTCACACCGTAGAACGCGCCGAACGTGAGCAGCGCCCGGTGGATGCCGTAGTGCTGGATGATGTACGAGTACAGCGGACGCCCGGACAGCACGCCGACGCCGTAGACGCTCACCACCAGCGCACCCTCGGCGGCGCTGAACCCCTTGGACACCACGTACGGCGCCATGTGCACGAAGATCGACCACTGCGGCAGGCCGATCAGCGTGAACCCGATCGTGGTCAGCCAGAACGCGCGCGTGTGGAGCGCCTCGCGCACGGTCCACTCGCGACCGTAGCCTCTGGCTCCGGGCACGGCCTGCGCCGGCGCGGGCGGCTCGAGGTCCCCGTCCGGCAGCAGCCCCAGGTCGTCCGGGCGCCGACGGATCGTGACCCACGCCAGCGGCGCGATCGCGGTGACGATCGCGCCCATCAGCAGCCACACGAAGCGCCAGCCGTAGGCAGCCTCGACCAGCCCCATCAGCGGCGCGAGCGCGATGCCCGCGGTGGCCGAGCCCGCGGTGAAGAACATGAACGCCAGCGCGCGCCGCCGCACGAACCAGTTGGCGAGCGCGACGACGGGCCCCAGGAGGCTGAACCCCAGCGTCGCCACGCCATAGAGCGACCAGATCGCGTAGTACTGCCACTTCGTCTGGACGCCGGCGAGCAGCATCAGCGCGACGCCACCCGCGAGCAGCGACACCGTCATCAGCACCCGCGGGCCGTAGCGGTCGACCGTCGGACCGAACATCGCCGCGAGGAACCCGCCCAGCAGCGTGGCGACCGTGATCGCGGTGACGATCTCGGTGCGGCTCCACCCCAGCTCCGCGCCCATGGGCGCGATCAGGATGCCGAAGACCCAGCCGCCGGCGCTGGTGGCGAAGTGCTGCGAGAGGAAGCAGGTGGCGACGATCCACCAGCCACGGTAGATGCGCGGGCGGGACGACCGGGCGGTCGGGGCGTTCACCTGCGCACCGTAGCGCCGCCGCCGGGTGTGGGCGAGGCGACGTCGCGCGGGGACCTGCGGCGCTAGAAGACGACCTTCTCCGCCACGAGCGCCTCGATCTCCGCGTCCGTCAGGCCGAGGAGCCCGCCGAGGACGTCGCGGTTGTGCTCGCCGAGCATCGGGCCGGGCTGCGGGCGGTACCCCGGGCTGGCGGACATCCGCCACGGGACGTTCATCAGCGTCATCGGCCCGACGAGGTCGTGGCGCAGCCGCTCGATGAACCCGCGCGCCTCGAGGTGCGGGTCGGTGACGATCTGGTCGGAGCGGAGGGACGGCATCGCGGCGACGCCGGCGGCCTGCAGTTCCCGCATCACGTCGTAGTCGGCACGCGCGCTCGTCCATTCCGTGACGAGCGCGTCGAGCTCCTCGCGGTGCGCGACGCGGTCCGCGAGCGTCGCGAACCGAGTGTCCGAGGCGAGATCGGGCCGGCCGATCGCGGCGCAGAACCGCTCCCACTCATCCTCGGAGGCGACGGCGATCGAGACCCAGTGGTCGTCGCCCGTGCAGCGGTAGACGCCGTGGGGGGCCATGGAGGCGCTGCGGTTGCCATCGCGGTGCCGCGCGCGGCCGTTCATCGAGTAGTCCATGAGCGTGTCGCCGATGAGCGAGGCGAGCGCGTCGCGGGCGGCGAGGTCGATCCGCGTGCCCTCGCCGGTGCGCTGGCGGTGATAGAGCGCGGCCAGCGTGGCGAAGACGCCGATGAAGCCGCTGCGGAAGTCGGAGGAGCCGCGGTACTCGGTGGGGGCGCCGTCCGCGTAGCCGGTCATGTGGCTGAGCCCCGCGAGCGCGGAGAACGTAGTCGCCAGCGCGCCGTACTCGCGCTCCGGCCCCGTGTCCCCCATCGCGGCCATGGAGGTCATGATGATGCGCGGGTTGACGGCCTTCAGCGCCTCGTAGCCCAGTCCGAGCTTCTGCATGACGCCGGGCCGGAAGTTCTCGATCACCACGTCGCTCTGGGCGGCCAGCCGGAGGATCAGATCGATCGCGCGCGGCTCGCGCAGGTTCAGGGTCACGCCCCGCTTGTTGTGGTTCAGCACGTGGAAGCCCGGCGCGTTGTTGGAGGGCCAGTCCGCCGGGGGCTTCGCGCGGTTGTGCCGGAGCTGCTCGAGGCGCGCCGCGCTCTCGATGCGGATGACGTCCGCACCCAGCATCCCCAGCGTGCTGCACGCGAACGGCCCGGCGTAGATCGCGCAGAAGTCCAGCACCCGGATGCCGTGCAGCGGCGCGCGCACCTCGCCGTCCGGGCTCGCCTGCTGGGTGGACGTCGTCTCGGCCGTCATCAGATGGCTCCCGCCGCGCGCAGCGCCTGGAGGTCGGCGTCGCCGTACCCGATCGAGGTGAGCACGCTCGCGGTGTGCTGTCCGAGCGTGGGCGCCGGCAGGAACTCCCGCTTCGGGATGCCGGCGAACTGGTACGGCGTGGACGGATAGCGGAGCCGCCCGGCGACCGGGTGCTCGATCTCGACCAGGAAGCCGCGCGCCTCAGTCTGCTTCGACTTGAAGAAGTCCTCCGCGGTGTAGCAGGCCGCGGTCGCGATGCCGGCGCGCTGCGTCAGGTGGTAGATCTCCTCGGCGGTGCGGGTGCTCGCCCACTCGCCCATGCCGCGCCGCAGCGTCTCGTACGCGCGGGAGCGGGTGACGCGGTCGGTGAGCTCGGGCGCCTGTGCCCACTCCGGGTCGCCCATCACACCGACCATCGTCCGCCACATGTCGTCGGCGCGCGCGTCCAGCACCACGTAGCCGTCCTGCGCCGGCACCACTCCGCCCGGCACGTTCCGCGTGCGCCGCGTGTCCAGGACGCCGTCGTCCGCGAAGCGCTCGATTTCGACGCCGGACAGCAGCAGCAGCCCCTCGTGCACCGAGATGTCGATGACCTGGCCCTCCCCGGTCGCCTCGCGCCAGAGCAGCGCGGCGACGATGGGGCTCGCGGCGATCACGCCACCGTCGCACTCGGCCAGGTGTGCCGGACCGGCCACGGGCTCGCGGTCGGGGTGCAGGTCGTTCGCGTAGCCGCCGGGCATCACGAAGCCCTCGCCACCGGCGTGGAACAGGTTCAGGTGGTGCGCGGTGTAGTCGCGGTACGGCCCGGTCTGCCCGAAGGGCGACACGCGCGCCACGATCAGCCGCGGGTTCGCCGCGCGGAGCGTCTCCGGCGCGAGCCCGAGCGCCTCGAGCTGTCCCGGGCGCTGGCCGTCCACCAGCACGTCGGCGTGCTGCGCCAGCCGCAGGAAGACGGCGCGCCCCTCCGGCGTCGCGGGGTCCAGGGTGATGCCCTGCTTGTTGGTGTTCAGGTTGAGGAAGAGGCCGCTCGCCTCCTCGTTCGGGACGTCGCCGGGGAACGGGCCCTCGCGGCGCGTCCAGTCGCCCCGCCCGGGCTCCTCGATCTTGATGACCTCCGCGCCGAGGTCGCCGAAGAGCTTCGCGCAGTACGACCCGCTGATGAACGGGCTGAACTCCAGGACCCGGACGCCGTCGAAGATCCCCATGCGTGGCAGCCTCACTCCCGGCGCTACGGTAGCAGCCCGGCCCGTGCCGGTGTGCCGGTGCGCCGCGGGGCATCCTCGGCGCGGCCGGGGCGGGCAATGGCAGCGGTCTACAGGGGGCCCCCGCGGGGTGTCAAACAGTGATTTACTGGCAGCCGCATCCACGAACTCCTACAACCGGCGCACCCACGCCGCGCTCGACTTGAGGTCACTCGCCATGACCGCCGCCGCCACTGATCCCACAGCGCAGGTGCACCCCGGCCCGCTCTCGGGCCTGCGTGTCGTGGAGGTAGGCGACCTGGTGACCGCGCCGTTCACGGCGAAGATCCTCGCCGACCTGGGCGCCACCGTGCTGAAGGTCGAGCGTCCCCGCACGGGCGACCGGAGCCGCCTGGTCGGCCCGTTCCCGCAGGACGACCCGCATCCCGAGCACAGCGGCCTGTTCATCTACCTCAACGCGAAGAAGCGCGGCGTCACGCTCGACCTCGAGTCGGCGACGGGGCGCGCGCTGTTCTCGCGGCTCGTCGCGGACGCCGACGTGCTGGTGGAGAACGTGGCCCCGCAGGACAGCGCCCGCCTCGGCCTTGCGTCGGACGAGGTGCGGCGCGTGAACCCGGGGATCATCCACCTGTCGATCACGCCGTTCGGCCACGACGGGCCGTACGCCGCGCACCGGGGCTACGGGCTGAACGTCGCCGCGATGAGCGGCCTCGTGCTCGCCACCGGCGAGGCGGGCCGGCCGCCGCTCCCGCCGCCTGACTTCCAGGAGGACTTCTTCACGGGCGTCGTCGGCGGCCTGAGCGTCATGCTCGCCCTCGCGGGGCGCGACCGCGCGGAGGAGGCCGGCGATCCGCCCGAGGCGCGCGGCGAGTGGATCGACCTCTCGGGCGCGAACGCGTGGATGACGTTCCAGACCGGCATGGCCGTCCTGCAGTGGATGTTCAGCGGGCGCCGCACCATCCGGCAGGGCCGCCGCAGCGCCGGCAACCCCTACCCCTACGCGATCCTCCCCTGCGCGGACGGCTACATCCGCCTGATCGCGATGCAGAAGATCGAGTGGACGCGCTTCGTCGACATCCTCGGCAACCCGGAGTGGACGAAGGACGCGCGCTTCCAGAACCGGCTGGTGATGAACCAGAAGTACTACGAGGAGCTGGACGCGCTGATCCAGCCGTGGCTCTCCGCGCGCACGAAGAACGAGTTGCAGGACATCTTCTACACCGGCGGCCTGCCCTTCACGCCGGTGAAGGACTACCGCGACGTGTTCCAGGACCCGCAGCTGCGGGCGCGCGGCTTCTTCGTCCCGGCCGAGCAGCCCGGCATCGGCGCGATCGACATGCCCGGCCCGCCCTACCACTTCCGCAACGAGCCGCTGGGCGCGTGGCGGCCCGCGCCGACCCTCGGCGAGCACAACGACGAGGTATTCGGCGACCACCTGGGCGTGAGCGCGCGCGACCGCGTCGCCCTCCAGCAGGCGGGGGTGATCTGATGCCGCGCACGCTGCTGTCGGACATCCGCGTGGTGGACATGGGCTGGGTGTGGGCCGGCGGCGTCACCGGGCACGTGCTCGCCGACTGGGGCGCGGACGTCATCAAGATCGAGTCGTCCCAGCGCATCGACCCCGCGCGGCAGGGCCGCCCGATCATCGGCGACGTCCCCGACCCCGAGCAGAACCCGATGTTCCACAACGTGAACCGCGGCAAGCGCTCCGTGACCCTGGACATCACGAAGCCGGAGGGCGCGGCGATCGTGCGGCGGCTGGTCGCGACCGCGGACGTGGTGATCGAGAACATGACGCCGGGCGCGCTGAAGCGCGCGGGCCTGGACTACGACGCCCTGCGCGAGGTGAACCCGCGCATCGTGATGGTGAGCCAGCCGATCGCGGGCCAGACCGGCCCGTACACCCAGAAGCGCGGCTACGGCGGCACCGTCAACGCGCTCGTCGGCCTCGAGTACGTCACCGGCTACACGGACGCGGACGGGCGCGAGGAGATGGTGGGCTTCACGCACACCGTCGCCGACCCGAACGTGGCCGTGGTCGCCGCCACCGCCGTGCTCGCCGCGCTGCACCGGCGGCGCGCCACCGGACTGGGCGAGTACATCGACCTGTCGATGTGGGAGGCGCTCGCCGCGCACCAGCCGGTCGGGCTCCTCGACGTGCAGTTCAACGACCGTCCCGGCTTCGTGCGCGCCAACGACCACCCGCTGTACGCGCCGTACGGCGTCTACCGCTGCACGGACCCGGAGGAGGGCGCGGAGGGCTGGATCGCGATCGCCGTGGAGACCGAGGCGGAGTGGGATGCCCTGCGCGACGCGATGGGCCGCCCGGAGTGGGCCGACGCCCCGGAGTTCGCCGACCGGTTCGCGCGCCGGCAGCACCGCGCGGCGCTGGACGCGCACATCGACGCATGGACGCGCGGCTGGGACCGCTTCGCGCTGGAGGCGCACCTGCAGGCGCTCGGCGTGGCAGATCGGAAGAGC
>JBFWQJ010000144.1:0-7559 GCA_050249515.1 Dehalococcoidia bacterium
CGCGCAGTTCGGAGGTCACCAGCGGGTCGGAGGTCAGGAAGCGGTCCGTCAGGCGCACCGCGCCCAGTGGCAGCGTCCACGTCTGCGCGGCGCGGCGATCCTGGAAGCGGACGACCTCCATGCTGCCGCCGCCGATGTCGATCACCACGCCGTCCGTCACCGGCAGGCTGTGCGTGGCGCCGAGGAAGGCGAGCCCCGCCTCCTCGTCGCCCGAGATCACCCGCAGGTCGATGCCGAGTTCCGTGCGGATGCGCTCCACAAGCGCCGGGCCGTTCGCGGCGTCGCGCGCGGCGGACGTGGCCACGGCCACGACCTCCGCCCCGGCCGCGTCCGCGAGGCGGCGGAAGTCCGCGAGGACCGCCATCAGGTTGGCGATCGTCTCCGGCGTGAACTCACCGTGCTCCGCCACGTCGCGGATCAGCCGCGGCACGGCACGCGCCTCCTCGATCACCTCCAGGCTGCCGTGCGGGCTCACCGCCATCACGGCCACGCGGACGGAGTTCGAGCCGACATCGATCGCGGCGATGGGAACGGGCATGGAGCCCCACAATCCGAAGGGGGAGACAGAACCGGACGGGTCACACGCTACCGCGTGCCGGGGCGGGGGCCTAGGGCGCGCGGTCGCTGGAGGGGACCGCCTCGCTCGCACCGGCGGCGGCGAGGAGCCGCTCGTGGATGCCCGCGCCCTCCTCCAGCGAGAGGCGCGACCACGTCGTGTCCCGCAGCTCCCACGTCTGCCGGCGCTCCGCCAGCAGCAGCCGCAGCAGCGCGTCGATGCGCGCCTGGTGCGCCGGCTGCCGCACGGGCGTGAGCACCTCGATGCGCTCGTCCAGGTTGCGCTTCATCAGGTCCGCGCTGCCGATGAAGTAGTCCGGCCGCCCGTCGTTCGCGAAGTAGTAGACGCGCGAATGCTCCAGGTGGCGGCCGATGACGCTGATCACGCGCACGTTGTCGCTGAGCCCCGGCACGCCCGGGCGCAGGCGGCTGATACCGCGGACGATCAGGTCCACCTTCACCCCGGCGCGGCCGGCGAGGTACAGGAGGCGCGTGAAGTCGTGGTCCTCCAGCGCGTTCATCTTGAAGATCAGGTGCGCGGGACGGCCGGCGCGGGCGTGCTCGATCTCGCGGTGGATGCGCGCCTCCAGCTCCGAGCGCAGGCTCACCGGCGCGACGAGGAGCTGGTCGGTCTCCAGCTGGTTGGAGAAGCCGGTCAGGTAGTTGAACACGCGCAGCAGGTCGCCGCAGATCTCCGGGTCGGCCGTGATCAGGCCCAGGTCCGTGTAGACGCGGGCGGTGCGCGAGTTGTAGTTCCCGGTGCCGATGTGCGCGTACATCATCACGCCGGTCGGCTCCTCGCGGACGACCAGCGAGATCTTGCTGTGGATCTTGCGGCCCGGGTCGCCGTACGCGACGTGGATGCCCGCCTCTTCCAGCCGGCGGGCCCAGTCGATGTTGTTCTCCTCGTCCATCCGCGCCATCAGCTCCACGAGCACGGCCACCTGCTTGCCGCGGGTGGATGCCTCGATGAGCGCGCGCAGGATCGGCGAGTCGGGCGAGGTGCGGTAGGTCGTGTGCTTGATCGCGAGCACGGCGGGGTCGCGGGCGGCCTCCTGGAAGAAGCGCACCACCGACGCGTCGAAGGACTCGTACGGGTGGTGCACCAGGATGTCCTCGCCGTGCAGCGCGCTGAAGAAGGCGGCGCGGTCCGTGATCCCGGCGAAGGCGGGCGGGACGGCCGGGGGCGCGGCCTCCGGGAACAGCAGGTGCGGCATGGGCAGCCCGGCGATCTGGTGGAGGTCCACCAGCCCCAGCGGCCCCTCGCACAGCACCACGTCCGCCGGGCCCAGGTTCAGCTCCTCCAGCAGCAGCTCCTCGCGGTCGCTGGTGAGCGTGCCGGTCACCTCCAGGCAGACCGCCTCCGCGAGCCGGCGGCGGCGCACCTCTCGCTCCACGAGGTCGAGGAGGTCCTCGGCGGCCTCGCCGCTCGCCGCCTCGATCTCGATGCTGCGCAGCACGCGGAGCATGCTGTGCTCCACCACCTGCACGCCGGGGAACAGCACGTGCAGGTGGGCCGCGATCAGGTCCTCCAGCAGCACGAAGCGCCCCTCCGCGACCTCGACGAGGCGGGGGCGGTTCTGCGGCACCTTTACGCGCCCGAACCGGTCGATGCCCGTGCGCGGGTCACGCAGGCGCAGCGCGAGCGAGACGCTGTTCGCGGAGATGAACGGGAACGGGTGGCTCGGGTCGACCACCAGCGGGGTGAGCACCGGGTACACGGAGCTCATGAAGTAGTCGTCCAGCCGTCGACGCTCCGCCGCGTCCAGCGACCGGTAGCCGACGATGCGCACGCCCTCTGCGGCCAGCGCGGGGGCCAGCACGCCGCTCCAGCGCGCCTCGATCGCGCGGCGCATGTCGGCGCAGCGGCGCTGCAGTTCTGCGTGCTGCTCGGCGAGCGTGAGGCCGTCCACGGTCCGGTGGTTCGGCGAGGTGCGCATCGCCTGCTTCAGCCACGCGATGCGCTTTGCATAGAATTCATCGAGGTTCGACGAGGTGATCGCGAGGAAGCGGACGCGTTCCAGCAGCGGATTCCGCTCGTCGTCCGCCTCCGCCAGCACGCGGTCGTTGAAGTCCAGCCAGGAGAACTCCCGGTTGGCGTACAGCTCCGTGGCGTCCTCTTCCAGCGCGGCGTCCCACGCGGCGGCGGCCGCTGACCGCGCCTCGAGGCCCGCGTATGAGGGGCGGGCGTCTGTGGGGATGGCGTCGGAGGTCACGTCCGCACCGTACCTGCCGCGTGTTAAGACGATGACAAGGATCGCGCACACCGAGTCTAGCGCGGGCGACAGCGCGAAAACCGCCTCACGTTAACCATGCGATAACCCGGCGCTGCGACGATTCCTTCATCAATGGGCGGGTTCAGCCCGCCCGGCGTCCTCCCCGACGCCCGGGTGCCCCGAGCCGCGGAGCGCGGCGGGGCGCACAGCCAGTCCCGGGGGAGGGCCCCCGCTCAGACCGAGGAGCCTATGGCGGCGAGACCTGCAGATGCCCGGCACCGCGGGCGCGCCATCATCACCGGTGGGCGCCACCTCGCGGACACCCTGTTCGGCGGGGTCACGGGCGTGGCGGCGCTTGTGGTGCTGCTCATCATCATTGGCCTGTTCTACCAGCTCATCCTCCGGTCCTGGCCGAGCATTACCTCGAACGGCCTCTACTTCATTTTCGGGACGGAATGGGATCCCTCGCGCGGGCAGTACGGCGCCGGGGTGTTCATTGCGGGCACGGCGATCACGTCGGTGGCGGCGCTGATCCTCGCGACGATCGTCGCGGTGCTGGTGGCGCTGTTCCTGGTCGAGATCGCGCCCACGTGGCTGTCGCGGCCCATCGGCTACATGGTGGAGCTGCTCGCGGCGATCCCCAGCGTGGTGTACGGCCTGTGGGGCATCTACGTGCTCGGCCCGTTCCTCGCCTCGGTGGCGGGGCCGGTGATCAACAACACGCTGGGCCTCGGGATCCCGTTCTTCAGCGGGACGGCTCGGGTGACGGGCCTGCTGCCCGCCATCGTGGTGCTCACGATCATGATCGTGCCCACGATCATGGCGATCTCCCGCGACGTCATCGCGGCGGTGCCGGGAAGCCAGCGCGAGGGCATCCTGGCGCTGGGTGCGACCCGGTGGGAGATGATCCAGATCGCGGTGCTGCCCTACGCGCGTTCCGGTGTCATCGGCGGCGCGATCCTCGGCCTCGCGCGCGCGGTGGGCGAGACGCTCGCCGTCACGCTGGTCATCGGCAACCGCGCGGCGTTCCCGGACAGCATCTTCGCTCCGACGTACACCATGGCCAGCGTGATCGCGAACCAGTTCCAAGAGGCGGACGGTGAGACGCACCGTGCCGCGCTGCTGGAGGTGGCGCTGGTGCTGCTGGTCATGACCTTCCTCATCAACGTGATCGCCCGCCTGCTGGTCTGGCGGGTCACCAACGGACAGCGAGCGGTGGTCGTCGAATGAACAACGAGGCAGCGACGCAGTCCCGGTTCCGCCGGCGCAAGGTCGTCAACGGGATGATGACCGGCATCATGGGCCTCGCGGCGGTGAGCGCCGTGCTGCCGCTGGTGCTGATCATCTTCTACGTCCTGTGGAACGGGCTCGGCGCCATGAGCCCGGAGCTGCTGCTGGAGGACCCGAACTCCCCGGGCCGCCCCGGGGGCGGCGTGCGCAACGCGATCGCCGGCAGCGCGGTGATGGTCGGCCTGGGTGTCGCGATCGGCGCTCCCGTGGCGATCGGGTGCGGCATCTTCCTTGCGGAGTACGGTCAGAACCGGCTCGGTACGGTCCTCCGGTTCCTGGTGGACGTGCTCGCGGGCATGCCCTCGATCACCATCGGCCTGTTCATGTACGGGCTGGTGGTGCTGCCGAACAAGCAGTTCATGGCCCTCGCCGGCGCACTGGCGCTGGCGATCATCCTGCTCCCGATCGTCGCGAGGATCACGGAGGAGATGCTCCTCCTGGTGCCTCGGTCGCTGCGGGAGGCGGCCTACGCGCTGGGCGCGCCGCGCTGGCGCACGGTGGTGAAGATCGTGCTGCCCACGGCGCTCCCGGGCATCGTGACCGGGCTGATGCTCGCCGTCTCGCGCATCGCGGGCGAGGCGGCCCCGCTGCTGTTCACCTCGCTGGGCAACCAGTTCCTGAGCGGCGACCTGCTGCGCCCCATGGACGCGCTGCCCAGCCGCATCTACACGTACGCCGTCGGCCCGTTCGACTACTGGCACGAGCAGGCGTGGGCGATGAGCCTCCTGCTCGTCGTCTTCATCCTCGTCGTGAGCATCGCGGTCCGGGCCATTGCCGGCTCGAAGGTGACGGTGCGCCAGTGACCCGCCAGATTGACCCCACGGAGGAGACCACCATGACTGGCCCCGCAACCGAGACGAACGTCACCTCCACCCACGCCGGGGCTCCGGCCTCGGGCGTCGACCTGCGCCCGACCATGGGGACGGCGACCGGGAGCGCCCCCGTGGCGGACCGCCGCATCGCGCTGAAGGTGGACCACATCTCCGCCTGGTACGGCCGCAAGCACGCCGTGGACGACGTCTCGCTCGACATCGAGGCGAACTCCGTGACGGCGCTCATCGGCCCGTCGGGCTGCGGCAAGTCCACGCTCATCCGCACCTTCAACCGCATGCACGAGGTGGCGACGAACGCGCGCGCGGAGGGGCACATCTACCTGGAGGGCGAGGACATCTACGCCCCCGGCGCGGACCCCACCATCGTGCGGCAGCGCATCGGCATGGTGTTCCAGAAGCCGAACCCGTTCCCCACCATGTCGATCGCGGAGAACGTCGCCGCCGGCCTGCGGTTCATGGGCATCAACTCCAAGTCTGAGATCGAAGGTCGCGTGGAGCACGCGCTGAAGGCGGCCGCGCTCTGGGACGAGGTGAAGGACGACCTGAAGAAGCCCGGCATGGCGCTCTCCGGCGGCCAGCAGCAGCGCCTCTGCATCGCCCGCACGATCGCCGTGGAGCCGGAGGTCGTGCTCATGGACGAGCCCTGCTCCGCGCTGGACCCGGTGGCGACGCTGAAGGTCGAGGACCTGATGCGCACGCTGGCGAAGGACTTCACGCTGGTCATCGTCACGCACAACATGCAGCAGGCGGCGCGCGTCAGCGACCGCACCGCGTTCATGCTCGCGGGTGACGACGGTGTCGGGCGCCTCGTGGAATACGCGCCCACCGAGCAGATCTTCACCAACCCCCAGGACGAGCGCACCGAGGCGTACATCACCGGCCGCTTCGGATAGTCGACGGGACCCGCGATGCCACGGGAGCAGTTCCAGCGCGGGCTACGCGAGGTTGAGGACGGCGTCCTCGAACTGGGGTCGATGGTCGACCGCCAGATCGAGCGCTCCATGCGCGCGCTGATGGAGCGCGACCTGCCGCTCGCGGA
Source organism: Dehalococcoidia bacterium (assembly GCA_050249515.1). GTDB lineage: Bacteria > Chloroflexota > Dehalococcoidia > UBA2979 > UBA2979 > SHYQ01. Next base: position 5,934 of record JBFWQJ010000144.1, read on the forward strand.
CGCCGTGGTCCGGGACGACGGCGAGGTCAACCGGACCCGCTTCCACCTGGACAACATGTCCATCTCGCTGCTGGCGCAGCAGGCGCCCATGGCCAGCGACCTCCGGCTGATCGTCGCGGTGCTGGCCATGGTGTCCGACCTGGAGCGCATGGGTGACCACGCGGAGGGCATCGCGCGGATCGTGCTCCTGATGCAGGACGAGCCGCTGGTGAAGCCGCTGGCCGACCTGCCCGAGATGTCGCTGGTGGGCCGGCGGATGCTGCGCGGCGCGCTGGATGCGTTCGTCGACCGCAGCGTGGAAGGCGCGTACGTGGTGGGCCGCACCGACGACGAGGTGGATGAGATCTACGACCGTGTCTACCACGAGCTCGTGGGGATCATGGGCGCCGACCTGTCCACGATCGAGTCCTGCACGCACCTGCTCTGGGTCGCGCACAACCTGGAGCGCATTGCGGACCGCACCACGAACATCGCGGAGCGCGTGGTCTACACCGTCACCGGCATGCTGCCGCAGATGGACGTCTCCCGGTACTAGCGACCGCCCGACGCCGCGCCGGCGTCCCATCCCACGTCGCCCGGGGCTTCGACTCCGCCCGCCGCGCTCGCGTATGCTGGAAGGCGCTGGTACGTGCGCCGGTAGCTCAGTGGATAGAGCATTAGTCTTCGGAACTAAGGGTCGGGGGTTCGAATCCCTCCCGGCGTACCACGCACCCCCTCGTGCTCGACGCGCTAGCCGAGGAGCCCCGTGACCACGGCGACCAGCTGGTCGCGGTTGTACGGCTTGGGCAGCAGCGCCGCGCCGCCCCGCTCCGCCACATCCGCCGCCGCCGCGAAGCCGCTGGCGATGACCACGGGCACGTCCGGCTGCATCACGCGCAGGACGCTGAGCACCGCCCACCCGTCCGGCGGCGGCATGTTCAGGTCGATCACCGCGATGTCGAAGGCGGCGTCGCGGGCGAGGCGGATCGCCTCCGCGCCGCTGGTCGCCAGCGTCACCTCGAAGCCCGCGCCGGCGAGGTAGGCCTCCGCCACCTCGCCGATCATGCGCTCGTCGTCCACCAGCAGGACGCGCCCGCGCGCCGGCGTGGGCCGCGGCGTCGCCAGGGCGGGGCGGGCCGGCGTCGCCGCGCCGTCCGTGGGCGTGGGGAGCCATACCGTCATCGTCGTCCCCGTGCCCTCGCGCGTCTCGAGGTCGAGGAAGCCCTGGTGGCTCGCGAGGATGCCGCTGGCGATCGACAGTCCAAGGCCGGTGCCGCGGTCGACCGACTTCGTGGTGAAGAACGGGTCGAACGCGCGCCGCCGGACCGCCTCCGTCATGCCGGGGCCGTTGTCCGCCACGCGCACCGCCACGCCCGCGGCGCGCTCGCGGGTCTCCGCGGTCACGGACACGCGAATGCTGGGGCGGTAGTGGTAGTCGCTCACGTCGGCGCGGTCGACGACCGCGTCGCGCGCGTTCACGAGGAGGTTCAGCAGCACCTGCTCGATCTGGCCGCTGTCGGCCAGGACGTCCGGCAGGTCGTCTGCGATGTCCGTGCTGAACCAGATGCGTCGGTCCATCGTCTCGCGCGCGATGGTGATGACGGCCTCCACCACGGGGACGATGCTGATCGTCCGCCGGTTGGGGGA
>JBFWQJ010000145.1:0-7514 GCA_050249515.1 Dehalococcoidia bacterium
CCACGATCGGGCCGGGACGGCGACGCCGCCCGAGGGCGTGCGCGTGGTCCGGACGCTCCTCGACGTGCCGATGGAATGGGAGGCGACGGCTCCCGGGGAAGGTGCGACCGCATGACCGTGACGCTGGAGCCGGTGCTCTTCCTGGACTACGAGGACTTCTTCGACATGCTCCGTGAGTACATGGAGGAGATGGACCAGTACGACCCGACGACGAAGGTGAACTCCTTCGACGTGGACCTCTACATCGCGGCGATGCTGGAGGACATGGATGGGCGCGAGTTCATCTGGTTCATCAAGGACGGCCAGCGCGCCGGGATGGCGATCGTGCGCTATCTCCCGGACTTCCCCGACGACCAGCGCATGGTTGCGACGATCGGCGAGTTCTACGTCCGCCCGGAGTTCCGCCGGCAGGGCGTGGGCAGGGCCGCCGTCGAGGCGATCCTCGCCGACCACCGCGAGCGCGGGACGTACGAGGTGGAGGCGGGCATCCTGCGCGACAACATGCTCGCGCGCGCGTTCTGGGCGCGCATGGGCTTCGAGCTGCGCTTCTACCAGACCGCCCGCCGGCCCTAGCAGCCCGCCCGCGGGCCGCCGGAGCCACGAGTCCGTGCGGGGCGCCTGCGGTACCATGAGGCGCGCAGCCGCACCCCTCGACCGACCGGCGAGGAGGCCCCGCTGCTTCTGGGGAGCACACTTTGTCCGAGCCGATCTGGGACGTCCACTGCCATTTCCCGCGCAACTGGGAGGACCCGGAGTCGTCCGACCATGCGAAGGAGATCGACCTGCGCGCGGAGGCGCTGCGCGCGGCCGGCGTGGTGAAGGCCTCGCTGCTGTGCGGCGGCCGCTTCGGCCTCGGGTATGACGAATCGCTCCCGTTCGCCCGCCGCCACGAGGACCTCTTCGTCCCGTCCGCGATGATCGACCCGGACGAGGTCACGCCCCGCGAGGTGCGCCGCCTGCACGGCCTGGGCTATCGCGGCCTGAAGATGATCGGCGTGCGCCGCGCGTACGACGACTACAAGTACTTCGGCGTCTACCAGGTCGCCGAGGAACTCGACATGCCGATCCTGATGCACATGGGCGTCATCGGCGGGGGCGTGGACTACTCGATCACCCACCCACGGAGCGACCCGAAGGCGGTCGCCTCGCTGGAGCGCATGGTGAAGATGGGGCGCAACCAGCCGCGCGACGTGTCCGCCATGCGGATGCGGCCGTTCCACATGGACACGATCGCCAACAACTTCCCGAACCTGAAGCTCATCGGCGCACACATGGGCGGCACCGGCAACTACGACGAAGCCGCCTCCGTGACGCGCTGGCGTCACAACGTCTACCTGGACCTTTCCGGCGGCGACACGATCGAGCGGCACGCGATCGAGCGGCGGCTGGTCGGGTACGAGATCGGCGTGGAGAAGATCACCTGGGGCTCCGACTGCCAGAACGATGAGATCGGGCAGCACGTCGTCAACCTTGAACGGCTGTTCGACCAGTGCGGCCTAACGGAGGACCAGCAGCACCGCATCCGCTGGGCGAACGCCGCCGAGATCTTCGGCTTCGAACCGCCCGCCCGCGCCGCCGAGTAGCGCGTGCCCGACGAGGAGACGCCGCGACCGCGCGAACTCGCCGCCCGCGACGAGGCCGAGGGGACACCCCTCGACGTCGCGCCGGGCGACATCGCGCCGGACTCCGGCGAGCCGCCCGCGTGGGCCTCGCCGGCCGCGGACGTGACCCCGCCGCTCCGTGAAGACGCCGGCCGGGCGACGCTCCCGACCGTCGGCGGCTGGCTCGGCCGGCTCCGCGCGGTGGTGTGGGGGGACCGGGTCGCCCCGCCTCCGCCGCCCACGCCCCGGTACGAACCCGGTCCCGGGGACGAGCCCCTGCTGCCTCCGACCCCGCGCTTCGAGGCGCCCCCCCGCCCGGCGCTCCTCGCCGACGACGAGCCGTCTGAGGCCCACGCTCCGACCGCGCCCGCGGCCGGCGGCGCCCCGGTCGCGCCGACCGAGCCGGTCGTGGAGGAGGCGGCGCCGGCCGCGGCGCCGGCCGATGCGTCCCCGACCACCCTCGACGCGCCCGACCGCGCGGCCGCACCATTCGCGACGGACCCCGCGCCGGCCGAGTTCGCCGCGCCCCCCGCCGTGGAGGTGGAGCCCGCCGCGGCCGAGGTCGTCGCAACCGATACGCCCGCCGTGCCACCGGCGGAGAGCACCCAGGCAGCGCCGCCCGTCGCCGAGCCGGAGCCGCCCACCGACGCGGCCCCCGACGCCCTCGCCGAGCCGGAGCCGGCCGCCCCCGAGGCGGAGCCGGAGGTGCTGCAGCCGGTGCTGTTCGACGGCGCCACCGCGATCCAACCGTCCGACGCGCCCGCGGAGCCACCCGCCGTGCCGGAGGAGGAGCGCGAACTGGTCGCCTCGGCGCAGGTGGCCCCGGAGGTGGTGGAGCACGCGATCGAGCACGCGCTGCACGAGGCGGAGGCGGCGCTGGAGCACGCGCCGGACGCTCCCCCGGCGGCGGACGAGACGCCGGCGGTGCCGCCGCTGACGCTGATCGCGGAGGCGCTGCCGCTCCCGGACCCCGACGCGGAGTCGCCCGAGGAGGAGCAGGCCGTCCGCGAGGAGGCGGCGCTGATCGCGCGCGGCGGGCTGTTCTCGCGCTTCGCGTGGCCCTCGCACCCGCACTACTGGAACGGCTTCCTCACGCTGATCACGGGCCTGGTGACGCTGTCGTTCCTGATGTTCGTGCTCGTGGAGCCGTCGCCGCGATGGATCCTGCTCGTGGTCGCGCTCGGCGTCGCGGCCGGGATGGACGGCGTGCTCCGCGCGACATGGCGCGCCTCCTTCGCCCGAGGCGAGGACACGACGCCCTACCTGTTCCTGCCGGCGCTCTACGTCTTCGCCGCTCCGCTGATCATCGAGCACAACGTGTCCGGCCACGCGGTGCTGGCGTGGGGGCTGTTCGCCGGCGTGGGCTTCGGCGCGATCGCGGTGGCGGAGGTGCTCTCCGTGCGCACCGGGTCGCGCCTGTACCCGTACGCCCGGATGGTGACGACGGGCGCCGCGTACTTCACCGCGTTCGCCATCCTTGCACTGACCTACGTCCTCGACCTCCACATCCTGCCCGCGTTCTTCGCCACCTGGCTCGTCGGCTGGATGCTGGCGGTCGAGGTGCTGCGGGAGGGCGAGGTGGACCCGGTGGAGACGGTGGTGTTCGCCGGCCTCGTGGGGCTGCTGGTCGCGCAGGTGCGGTGGCTGCTCTACTACCTGCCGCTGGACGGCTACCTCGCGGGGCTCGCGCTGGTGCTGGTCTTCTACTTCGTGAGCGGGGTGCTGCACTCCTACGTGGTGCGGCAGCTGAACGCGATCACCGCGGCGGAGTACGCGCTGGTGACGGTGATCGGGATGGTCCTGGTGGGCGCGGCGCGGGTGGCGGGTCTCGCCTAGCGGGCAGGTCTGATAGCATCGGGGGCACGGTCGGGGAGTGGCGCAGTCTGGCAGCGCACCAGTCTGGGGGACTGGGGGTCGTGGGTTCAAATCCCGCCTCCCCGACCATCACATCGGCACCTGCTCCTCCCTCATCCGCAGGCGCCCCCGACATGCCCCACCCCCGCCTCGCACGGGACTCCCGCCCATGGACGACCTGTTCCGGCTCCCCGGTGCGACGAGGCGCGACGCGTCCGTGGACGCCTGGCTCCGCGCACAGCCGCCCGACCTCCGCGACCTCGCGAGCGCGTGGTTCGAGCGCATCCGCGCCTGCGGCGAGGATGTCCGGGAACTGCTGCACGATGGTCACCCCACCGCCTGCGTCGATGACGTAGCCTTTGCTTATGTCGACGCCTTCACGGCACACGTGAATGTCGGGTTCTTCTTCGGGGCGGAGCTCCGGGACCCGGCCGCGCTGCTGGAGGGCCGCGGACGCCGGATGCGGCATGCGAAGCTGCGCCCCGGCGCGACGGTGGATGAGCGCGCGCTCGGCGCGCTCATCGCGGGGGCCTACGGCGACATCCGCCGGCGGTCCGGCGCGCGCTAGACGCGCGGGAAGCGAGGAGCACGATGCGGGCATTCCTGGGGGCCATTGGTGCGGCGCTGCTGGTGGCCGGCGCGTCGGCGCTCGCTCCGCTCTTCGCGACGATCGGGGCCGGGCTGACGCTCGCCGGCGCGACGGTGGGCCTCAGCATCTGGCGCCGATACCGCCGCCGCGCCGCGCGCCGGGCGCCCGATGTGGCGTCCATGGGAGGCGTAGGATAGGGCCGTTCGCGGGAGGCGGTACGCGATGACGAGCGAACCGAACGGACCGAACCCCACCGACTCGGCGTCGCCGCAGGCGTCGCCCGAGGAGCGCCCCGGGCCGCGACGGCTGGTCCGCCGGCGTGACGACCAGATGGTCGCCGGCGTTGCGAGCGGCCTGGCCGACTACTTCGACATCGACCCGTCGCTCGTGCGGATCGCGTGGGTCGCGCTCGCCCTGCTCACCAGCGGCCTCGGCGTCATCGCCTACCTCGCGATGTGGGTGCTCGTGCCGGAGGAGGGCGCCGTCGAGGGCGAGACGGTGACGTCCCACTGGCAGCGGCGGGAGCGGCGCGATCGCGGGCCGTGGGGCGGGGTGATCTTCGGGACGATCCTGATCATCGCCGGCGGCCTCTGGCTGCTGGCGCAGCTGGACCTCCCCGTGCCGCCGTGGCGGGTGATCCTGTCCGGGGCGCTGATCCTCGTCGGGCTCGGCATCCTCGTCGGCGCGCGGCGCGGGATGAACGGCGGGCTGGTCGTGCTGGCGGTGCTGCTCACGGCGGTGCTGGCGGCCGGGACGCGCGTGCCGCTGGGGACGATCGAGTCCGGCTTCGGCGACCGCAACGTCTTCCTCGACGCCCCCGGTCAACTGGAGCGGGACTACGGGCACGCGTTCGGCGCGATGCGCATCGAGGTCACGGACGCGGCGCTGCCGGAGGGGACGACGCGGCTGAGCGCGAGCATGGCGTTCGGCGACCTGCGGATCACGGTGCCGCCGGGGGTGGGTGTGCGCGTGAGCGCGGCGACCGCGTTCGGCTCGATCCGGGTGCTGGACGAGGAGCTGGGCGCCTTCGGCGAGCGCGAGTTCGTGACGCCGGGCTACCAGCAGGCCACGAAGCGGCTGGAGCTGGACGTGAACACGGCCTTCGGCTCCACGCGCGTGATTCGGGGGCAGCGATGAGCCGGTTCAACGTGGGCGCGGCGCTGTCCGGCCTCGTCTTCATCGTCACGGGCGTGATGTTCCTGCTGGACGAGGTGGGGACAATCGTCTTGCGGGCGGAGATCGTGCTCCCGATGGTGGTGATCGCGCTCGGGGTGGCAGCGGTGCTCGGTGCGGTCGCGCGCCGGCCGCGCGCCTGACGGGACGACGGGACGCCGAGGCCGCGGGGGCTCTCGGTCTTGCAGCGCTATGCAAGACGGGAGGGCCGGTGCGTGGCATAATCGCCACCGCTTGCCGGTGTGGCGGCAGGCCTATATTGATCCGCAAGGATCGTCCGGGTTCCCGGGCCGCCCACAGATTCGTACGAACGATGGAACGGAGAGGACGCCGAATGCAGGCACTCAAGTACGCACGCGCCTCGTCGGTGGATGAGGCAGTCCAGATGCTGCGCGACGGCGGCCCCACGGCCAAGGTGCTCGCGGGCGGCACCGACATCATCGTCCTGGCGCGTGAGCGCCGGCGTAAGGTCGAGCTGTTCGTGGACATCAAGCACATCGCGGAGACGACGGCGCTGTCCTACGACGCGACGAACGGCCTGACGGTGGGCGCGGCGACGCCGCTGTACCGCGTGTACGGCGACCCGGATGTGAACCGCCACTACAAGGCGCTGGCGGAGGCGTCGCACGTCATCGGCGGCACGGCGATCCAGGGCCGCGCGAGCCTGGGCGGCAACCTGGCGAACTCCGGCCCCGCCGGCGACTCGATCCCGGCGCAGATGGCGCTGGGCGGAACGGCGCTCCTCGCCGGCCCGAACGGCCGCCGCGAGGTGTCGATCCAGGACTTCTGCACCGGCCCCGGCCAGAACATCCTGGGCGAGGGCGAGTTCATCGTCTCGCTGCACTTCCCGCACCCGGCCGCGCACAGCGGGTCGGCGTGGGAGCGGTTCATCCCGCGTAACGAGATGGACATCGCCGTCTGCAACTCTGCGACGTACCTCGTGCTCGAGGGCGACGTGGTGAAGGAGGCGCGGATCGCGCTGGGCGCGGTGGGCCCGAAGGTGTTCATGGTGCCGACGGACGCGCTGGTCGGGAAGCCGCTGACGGACGAGACGATCGCCGCCGCGGGCCAGGCCGCGAAGGACACGGCGACGCCGATCGACGACATGCGCGGCTCGGTGAAGCAGCGCAAGCACCTCTCGGACGTGCTGACCCAGCGCACCATCCGACGCGCCGCCGAGCGCGCGCGCGGTTAAGGAGAACCGAATGACGACGACGAACCACTTCGTGCTCAGCGCGACCATCAACGGTGAGCAGCGCGAGTTCCTGGCGGACGAGCGCGACTCGCTGCTGGAGGCGCTCCGCGAGCGCGCCGGCATCCGCGGGCCGAAGGAAGGCTGCAACAACGGCAACTGCGGCGCCTGCTCCGTCCTGCTGGACGGCCGCCTGGTGAACAGCTGCCTGGTGATGGCCGCCGAGGTCCAGGGCTGCGAGGTCACCACGGTGGAGGGCCTGGCCACCCCGGAGGCGCTGGACCCGCTGCAGCAGTGCTTCCTGGAGGAGGCCGCACTGCAGTGCGGCATCTGCACCCCGGGCTTCCTCATTGCCTCCAAGGCGCTGCTCGAGGAAAACCCGCATCCCACCGAAGAAGAAGCGCGATTCTGGCTCGCCGGCAACCTGTGCCGCTGCACGGGCTACGATAAAATCATTCGCGCCGTTCTAAAGGCCGCGGATCAGAAGGGCTCGTAACTCATGGTCGCGACGGACAAGCCGGCCTACAAGGTCGTCGGCACCCGTCCCATTCGACCGGATGGGACCGACAAGGTCACGGGCCGCGCCACCTACGGCGCGGACCTGAACATGGAGGGCATGCTGTACGGGGCGATCCTCCGTAGCCCGCACGCCCACGCGCGCATCAAGCGCATCGACACCTCCAAGGCGGAGGCGCTCCCGGGCGTCTTCGCCGTCGCCACGAACGCGGACTTCCCCCGCGTCGAGGCGAGCACCATGAGCATCGGTGAGGGCACCGCCAACCCGGTGTGGCTCATCGACAACCTCCTCGCCGGCGAGAAGGTGCTCTACCACGGCCACGCCATCGCGGCCGTGGCCGCGGTCGACCAGCACACCGCCGAGGACGCCTGCGCCCTGATCGAGGTGGAGTACGAAGTGCTCCCCGCGGTCGTGGACGTCCGCGAGGCGATGCTGGACACAGCCCCGATCCTGCACGACGACCTCCGCACCGCCGTCCGCGCCCGTGGCGTGGACGCGGCGCCGGACAAGCCGACCAACGTCGCCCTGCACATGCGCCTGGAGAAGGGCGACCTGGACAAGGGCTTCGAGGAGGCGGACGTCGTCATC
>JBFWQJ010000146.1:0-7485 GCA_050249515.1 Dehalococcoidia bacterium
CCGCAGGACATCGCGCGGCTGTTGCACCCGGAGATGGAGTTGCTCCAGCAGGAGGAACTCCGGCTGCTGATCCTCGACACGAAGCACCACGTCCTCGCCGCGCCGGTGCTGTACCGCGGCACGGTGAGCTCCGCCGGCGGGCGCGTCGCGGAGCTGTTCCGCGAGGCGGTGCGTCTGAACGCCAGCAAGATCGCGCTCGCCCACAACCACCCCAGCGGCGACCCCGCCCCCAGCGCGGACGACATCACCTTCACACGCGAGGCGGTGGAGGCCGGCGCGCTGCTGGAGGTGCCGGTGCTCGACCACCTCGTCTTCGGTCACGGGCCGGGTCGGTGGATCTCCATGCGCGAGAAGCGTCTCGGGTTCGCATAGCCCCGCCTCGCCTCGCACATCGACGCGAGGGGGCGTGCTTCATGCGTGTTACGATCGCGCAACGCTCGGGCGGGGCGCAGCCTTTCGGGGACGCATGAACTGGCTCGACCTGCTGATCGTGGGCATCCTCGCGTGGTTCACGTTCCGCGCCTTCGCCAACGGCCTGATCCGTGAAGTCGTCTCGCTCGTCGGCCTGATCGCCGGCGTGGCGCTGGCGGGCGCGTTCTATGACGACCTGTCCGCGAACCTGGAGTTCGTGATCGAGGACGCCACTACCCGCCGGCTGATCGCCTTCGGCGCGATCTTCATCGGCACCACGATCGCGGGGATGGTGATCTCCGCCGTCCTGCACACGGCCGCCTCCATGCTGTTCCTCGGCCCGCTCAACCGGCTGGGCGGCGCGGCGTTCGGGTTCGTGAAGGGGCTGCTGCTGGTGCAGGTGCTGCTGGTCGCCGTGTCCGTGTTCCCGGCGCAGACCTCGGTCGCGCGGGCGGCGGCGGAGTCCACGCTGGCCCCCGTGTTCCTGCGCGCCGCCCCGGCGATCCAGGGCGCGCTGCCCGAGGAGTTCCGCGACCCGCTGGGCCAGCTCCGGAGCTGGCAGCGCGGCCTCCCGGCGTTCCCCGGCCCCACGCCCGGCGCCTCCCCCGCCACGCCCGCGCCGTCGCCGGGCCGGCAACGGCGACGCCGCTCCCCCCTGCCGCGCCGCGAGGCGGCTCGCGATCCGGTACACTCCTCCTGTTCCCCACCGGAGTCCGATGTGCGGGGTCATTCGTACCGACCCTGCCGAGGGAGGGTGCGGTGTCCGTTCAGCGGCGTGCGCTGGTCCTGAACCAGAACTACGAACCGCTCAACGTGTGCTCGGTTCGCCGTGCCTTCGTGCTCGTCATCCACGGCAAGGCGGAGGTGCTGGAGAACGGCGAGGGCCCGATCCTCGGCGCCAGCGAGCAGTTCGACACCCCGTCCGTGATCCGGCTCCGCCACTTTGTCCGCCGCCCGCATCCGCGCCCGCGCCTGAGCCGCCGCGAGGTCTTCGCGCGCGACCAGGAGCGCTGCCAGTACTGCGGCCGCCGCGGCGGCGACCTGACGCTGGACCACGTGATGCCGAAGCATCGCGGCGGGCCGCACGTATGGGAGAACCTGGTCACCGCCTGCCGCGCGTGCAACCACCGGAAGGGCGGCCGCACGCCGCAGGAGGCGCGCATGGAGCTGCTCTCCGTGCCGAAGCGCCCCTCCACCCATCCGGCGGTGATGTTCGCGCCCTACCTCGAGCGCTACTCCGAATGGAGCCCCTTCGTCCTGTCGTGGGCGAAGGGCGCGACGATCCCCGGCACGAACAACAACGGCGACCTGGAGGTCGCCGCGTCGTAAGTGGGGCCTCCTACGCCGGGCAACCTCCCACGGTCGCGACCACGTACTTGCCGTCCGCGCTGAAGGAGAGGTTGAACCACCCACAGAACGAGCGCGGGACGCGAGCAAGGACCCGCTCAGCCCCGCTCGCCGCGTCGACGAGCACAATCGACCATCTCGCGGCGGTATCGCCGTCACGTGTGAGTACGAGGGATCGCCCATCCGGCGACCAGGCGCCCGAGACCCCGGCAACGCAAGCACCGCCAGGCGGCGCAGGGGACACGGCGACTCCCTTGCAGACGCCGTCACGCGGTGCGGTCATCACGGTGAAACGTCGGGGGCCGACTTCGACAAACGAGAAGAGCGGCCCCCATCCGCCGCGGGCGATGTCGCTGCCGGTGGCGAGGTCGTACACGACTGACTCGACCGAATCGAGATTCTTCGGGTCACGCGCGATCTCACGTACGAAGGTGATCACCGTTGGAGTGACGAACGTCCCGCCCTCGCCAACGACAATCGAGGTATCGCTGCCAGTCCTCAGGTCGAGCAGCCTGACGTCGTCCGCACCCCGGCGGTACTGGGCGTGATCGATGGGGAGCGTGTAGATCAGCCGATCCGCGTCCGGAGCCCAGGCCGCTCCGACGTACCGAGGATAGGACGACTCGATGCCGTCTCGCGTGTCATAGATGCGCAGTGAGTACGGCCGCAGCGGCTGAAGTCCGCCGAAATCCACCCATGCGAGATAGCGGCCGGACGGCGACCACATCGGGCGCCAGATGAGCGCGTCACACTGGCAGTTGGTGTTTACGCCGGACGCGACGGCACGCTCTGCGCCTGTCGCAAGGTTGCGGATGAAGATCTCGCGCTGGTCACTGTTCCCGCGCGCGAAGGCGGCCGATAGGCCATCGGGCGAAATCACCTCGCCGTCGTCGTGGGCGATGACGCGACCGGTTGTCGTAAATGACAGCGCGGGCGCGCTGGTCGCCAATCGTTCGACGACGTCTCCGGTGAACGACTGGCGCTCCCAGGCGCCCGCCCCGCGGATCCAGATCGAGTTCCGGTCAGGGGCGAGCCGATACTGCGTAGCGCGATCGAGTGCGCGGGCGATCCCACCCTGCGTCGAGAACACGTAATCCACCGGCGGCTCGTACGTTGGCGGCGCCGTCGAAGTCGGCGTTGGGATCGAGGGAATCGCCCGCGTCGGCTCCGCAGAGGGGGTACCTCTCGACACATCGGTGGTCGAAACAACGCTGGACGGCGCGGCGGGGGGCGGCTTGCCATCACTGCACGAGGACAGTGCGGCGGCGGCGCAGAACGCCATAACGACCGCGACGAACGCGCGCATCGAAGAACCTCCACGGTGCAGCGTACTCTGCCACGGAGTTCACGTTCGTCCCGACCGCACGTCCTCCGCGCGCGAAGGCGTCCCGATGCCCTACGCGACCGCCCCGTTCCGCAGATCCTCGATCCCCACGTACGCGCCGAGGTTGAGCGCGTCACGCACGGCGATCAGCGCCTCCAGGCAGGCGCCGGGCGTGCTCCAGCCCTTCTCCCGCACGAGCGCGACCACGTGCTCGCCCTGCTCGGCGGGGTGCGGCAGCTTCTCCGCGAACGGGCCCTTGAGCGAGGCCCACAGGTCCGCCGGGTGCTCGATGGCGAAGCGCGCGTACTGCAGCGTGGCGAACGCGCCGCCGGGTGAGTCCAGGTCGTCCCACTCCTTCGGCGCGTCGCGCAGCAGGTCCTTCAGCCCGGAGTGCCGCTGCTCCACCTCCCACGTGGTGTCGAGGCCGAGCGGCGCGAGCGCGGTCTCCGCCTCCGGCGCCATGAGCAGCTCACGCAGCGTGGTGCGGACAATGTCGCCGCCGTACACGTCACGCGGGCCCTCCACCACGGTGGGGTAGCGGTCCAGGTGCTGACGGATGTGCTGGAGCGCGACGCCGAAGACGTGCGGCAGCGCGTGCGTGGGGACGCCGTTGTGCAGCGAGATCACCGCCGCGCCCGGCACCCAGTCCACGCTGGAGAACGCACCGGCCTCGAAGGCCTCCACGCGCAGCTCGCACTCCGCCTCCACGCGGACACGCTGCTCCAGTTCCGCGTACATCGCGTCCAGTGCGGTGCCGATGTCCTTGCCGATGACCTTCACGCGCGCGCTCCCTCCGGCGGCCGCCGCTACTCGAAGAGCGGCTGGCAGACGACACAGTAATTGGTCTCGCTACCGGACCGCACCTGCGCCTTGATCTCGCTCCCGCAGCGCGGGCAGGGCTGGCCGCCGCGGCGGTGCACCTTCAGGTGCTCCCGCCACTCCTCCTTCTTGCCCAGCCCCTCGCCCTGCACCGTCGCGTCCACGATCGCGATGCTCTCGTCCTCGACCTCGCGCATGCTGGCGTAGAGGCGGCGCAGGTCCGCCTCCTCCATCGTCGCGCGGCGTCGATGCGGGTGCAGGCCGGCGGCCCAGAGGATCTCGTCCGAGTAGGCGTTGCCGATGCCGGCAATGAACTCCTGGTTCGTGAGCGTGGCCTTGATCTGGCCGCGGCGCGACTTCAGCCGCGCGAGGAACTCGTCCTCGCTCACCGCCATCGCGTCGGGGCCCAGCGTCGCCAGCTGGGGCACCTCCGGCAGCGCCTCCGGCCCGGCGACGAGGTACCAGCGCCCCATGCGCCGCATGTCGGAGTAGCGCAGCTCGTGCCCGTCGTCGAAGGCGATCACCACGCCGAGGCGGCCCGGCTTCTTCGCGCCGGCCTCCACCCAGTGGAAGCGCCCGGTGAGCATGGGGTTCACGACCAGGATGCGGCCGTCGTCCACGAAGAACAGCAGGAACTTGCCCAGCCGGTGGATCTCGCCGAAGCGGTGGCCCTCCAGCGTGGCGAAGCCCTCCACGCCGGTGCGGACGAGCCACGGGATCGGGGCGTCCGTGGCGGTGACGGTCAGGCCGTCCAGCCGCGGCATCAGGTAGTGACGGATCGCCTCGAGGTCGGGGATCTCAGGCATCGGAGACTCCTCGGTCGGAGCGGGCGGCTACGCCCGCTTCCACCGAGGATACGACCCCAGCACGCGCAGCCACTGCGTGATGGTGGCCGCCTCCTCCAGCACGCCCCGCACGATCGGGTCGCGGCGGTGGCCCTGGACGTCGCAGAAGAAGACGTAGGTGCCCAGCTGGCGGCGCGTGGGACGCGACTCGATGCGCGTCAGGTTCAGCCCGTGCGTCGCAAACAGCTGGAGCACCTCCACGAGGCTGCCCGGGCGGTCGTGCGCGGTGGTGAAGGCGAGCGACGTCTTGTCGTCGCCGGTGGGCTCCGCGTCGTCCGGGGCGAGGACGACGAAGCGCGTCTCGTTGCCGCGCTCGTCACCGATGTCGCGGGCATAGATCGTCGCGCCGTACAGCTCGGCGGCGTACTCGCTGCCGACGGCGAGCGTGCCCGGCTCCTTCACGGCCGCCTCCACCGCACCGGCGGTGGAGAGCGCGGCGACGGGCTTCGCCTGCGGCGCCAACTCGTGCAGCCGCTGGCGGCACTGCGCGAGGCCCTGCGGGTGCGAGTAGACCACCTCCGCCTGCGCGGGGTTGATGCCCGGCGCGCCGACGAGGTGGTGCTGGATCGCGAGGACGACCTCGCCGGAGATGCGCAGCTCGAACTCCGGGCCGATCAGGATGTCCATGGTCTCGATGGAGACGGAGCCCTCGATCGAGTTCTCCATCGCGCAGACGGCGGCGTCCGCCTCGCCCTCGCGCACCGCCTGGATCGCGGCGGCCACGGTGGCGACGGGGAGCAGATCCGCGTCCGGGTTGAAGCGGCGCGCGGCCGCTTCCGTGTAGGTGCCGGTGGGCCCGAGGTGCGAGATGCGCACTCGTTACGCTCCTTCGGTCGGCCCGGCGATGATCGCGCGGACCACGGCATCGGACTCACGCGGGATGACGGCGATGACCTCGTCGCCGACCTGCAGGACGGTGTCCCCGCTGGGGACGCTGGCGCCCTGCTTGCCGATGACCACGGAGATCAGGACCTCCGGCGGGAACTGCACGTCACGCAGGGGCTGACCGGCGGCCGGGGATCCCTCCTGCACGCGGATATCTACCACATGCAGCCGGGAGCCCTCCAGCGCCATGAGCGGGATGATCGTGTGCTCCGGCAGCGTCGCCTCGATCTGTGCCATGACGGCGCCGGCGGCCGAGACGATCGAGTCGACGCCGAGCTTGAGGAAGAGCGATTCGTTGCGAGGGTCGTTGACGCGGGCGATCGTGCGCTCCACGTGGAACCAGTGCTTCGCCACCTGGCACGCCACCAGGTTCGCGCCGTCGTCCGCGGTCACCGCGATCAGCAGGTCCGCGCGCGCGGCCCCGACCTGCTCGAGGAACGCGATCTCGCTGCCGTCGCCGTGGACGACCATTTCGCCCAGCTCCGCGCGGAGTTGCGAGGCCTTGCTGCCGCTGAGCTCCACGATCGTCACCTCGTGGTTCGGCATCTGCTGCAGCTCCAGCGCGAGACCGTGCCCGACCGCGCCGCCGCCGACGACGATGATGTACATGGCTACGCCCCCTGGAAGATGGCGTCGTGCGCCAGCGTCACGCCGACCTTCGTCGGGCTGAAGGTGTGCAGGCCCAGTCGTCCGAAGAGCTCGCTGCGCAGCGGGTCCTTCACGCGCGTCACCACGGTCTTCACGCCGTAGATCTCCTTCGCCTTCTGCGAGGCGAGGATGTTCCGGTTGTCGCCGGACGCGAGCGCGATGAAGCAATCGGCCTGCTCGATGCCCGCCTCGATCAACATGCGGTCGTCCGTGCCGGAGCCGACCAGGCGGCGGCCGCTGAAGTCCGGCAGCAGGCGGCGGAAGGCGAAGGCGTCCGTGTCCAGCACGGTGACCTCGTGCCCCTCGTCGATCAGCTGCGTGGCGAGGCCGGCGCCCACGCGTCCGCAGCCCATGATCAGGATGCGCATCTCGCGAACCTCTCTCGCTAGCGGGCGGCCGGGCCGGACGCCTCGACCGCCGGGTAGCGGATCAACCATACCTGCGTCGGCGCGTGCTCCAGCACGTAGGTGGGCAGCCGGCCCAGCGTGAACTGGCCCAGCGGCCGGTGGTACTCCACGCCCAGGACGATCGCGTCGACGCCACGGTCCACCGCCTCGTCCACCACGGCGTGCCCCGCCTGCCGCGCCTGCACCAGGTCCGCCTGCACGTTCACGCCGTGCTCGGAGGCGACCCGCTCCGCGCGCGCGAGGATCTGCTCGCCGCGTTCCAGCTCGCGCTCCATCTCGGCGTCCAGCGCCATGGAGCGCGGCACCTCGATCACGTACAGCGCGGCGACGGTCGCCTTCGTGCGTTTCGCCAGGTCGCAGGTGGTCGCGAGCGCGGCGTAGGCGGCGTCGCCGCCGTCCACGGCGACGAGGTAGCTGAGCACTTCCGGGGTTCGAGACATGGCTGCGGGCACTCCCTGGGCCGCGAGGATGCGGGCGGGTGGCTAGCGGTGGTGGTCGCTGGTGTCGGACGTGGCGAGGCGGAAGCGGACGAAGGCGTTCAGCAGGAGCACGATCCCGATCGCGGTCGGCATGCTCACGACGTCACGGGACACGGCGGTCACGGTCAGCGCGACCGACGCGCCGATCAGCGACAGTGCCGCCGCGACCATGCTTCCCCGGTGCATGCGCCCTCGCTGCCTCCCGGGACGACACGAGGCGTCCCTGCGGCAAAGTGTGAGGGCGTCCCGCCCCCCGGTCTAGCAGCGGGCCGGTGGAGATCGGGGGACGACTCACCGCGCGTGGAGCTGCTCGATCCAGG
>JBFWQJ010000147.1:0-7423 GCA_050249515.1 Dehalococcoidia bacterium
GTCGACGGTCACGAGGCGCAGGCGGTCGGCGTCCGGGTGCGGCTCGATCTTCAGCACGTGCCCGACGCGCACCAGGTCGCGGTCCCACGTCCCGACGCGGTGGATGCCGTCCACCTCCGCGCTCGCCATGGTCAGGCGGTGCGCGAGGTCCTCGACGTCGAGGTCGGCGGGCAGGTCAACGTAGTCGCGGAGCCACTTCAGTGAGACGAGCATGCCGCGAGTCTACCGGACGGGGTGGCTAGGCTCACCCCCGCGCGTCGCCCTCGGCCTCCGGCTGTACCGCGAGCGCCGTGGTGCCGTCCGCGGGCGCGCGGTCGGTGCCGATCAACTCGGACGTCCGGCTCAGCAGTTCGTTCAGGTTCACGCCCAGGAGGCTCGACAGCGTCTCGTTGAGCGCGCCCAGCGTCTGCGGCGTGATGTTCAGCAGCCGGTCGATCGGCCCGCCCTGCTGCCCGTCTGCCCCGCTGCGCCCGCCGAGGTCGACGAGCCGGATCTCCTGCACCTGGCTCAGCGGCGAAGCCGCCGCGCTCATCATCTGCGGCAGGATCTGGATCAGCGCGGTAGCGATCTCCAGCTCGCGGGCGGCGTCGTTGAACTCCTTGAGGGCGCTCGCCTTCTTCGACAGGCCCTCGGCCTCCGCGATCAGGTTCGCCTGCGCCGCCTCCGCCTGCGCGAGCCCCACGAGGCGCGTCTGGTCCGCCTCCGCCTCACCGCGCTTCCGCACCTCCTCGGCGCGGGCGGCGGCCTCCGCTTCGATGCGGTAGCGCGCGGCGTCCGTCTGCGCGTTCTGCACGTCGCGCGCGGCCTCCGCCTGGATGCGCTGGCGCTCCCGGTCCGCCTCGGCGATCGCGACGACTTCCGCCTCGAGTTCCGCGCGGCGCTGGATCGCGCGGCGGCGCGCCAGTTCTGACGAGGCGTCCGCGACGGCCTGCTCGGCCTCGGCCTGTGCCTCGAAGCCGGCCTGCTCGGCGCGCGCGATCTCGCGGCGGCGGTCGGCGTCCGCCTTCGCGACGCGGACGTCCCGGTCGCGCACGGCCTCGGCGATCTCCGCTTCTGCGGTCGCCTGGGCCACCTCGGAGCGCTGCTTCGCCTCCGCCTCCGCGATCGCCGCCTGCTGCTCCGCGAGCGCGATGCCGACGCGGGCGTCGCGCTTCACCTCCGCGGTGCGCCGGTCGCCCAGCGCGTCCAGGTAGCCCTCCGCGTCGTTGATCTCGCGCAGCGTGAACGTGTCCAGCTCGATGCCGAGGCGGCCCAGCTCCGCCTGCGCATCGCGGGCGACCTCTTCCTGGAACTTCGTGCGGTCCTGGTAGATCTCCTCCGGGGTGAGGCGGCCGCAGATGCTGCGCAGCGAGCCCTCCAGCACCGCCTGCACGTCCACCTCGATGTCCTTCTGCGCGCGGCCGAGGTAGCGCTCGGCGGCGGCGACGATCGCGCCGTCGCTGCTGCCGACCTTGAAGAGCGCGGTGCCCTCCACGGTCAGCGGGACGCCCTCCTTCGAGATCGCGTTGTGCGTGCCGACCGTGGCGCTCATGACGTGCAGCGACAGCCGGCCGATCTGCTCCAGCACCGGCAGGACGATGCCGCCACCGTTGCGGATGACGCGCCAGCCCACCACCTCTGAGCTGCCGTCCGGCCGCGTGACCCGGCGGCGACGCCCCGACACCACGAGGATCTCGTCCGGCCCGGCCTTGTGGTACCTCGACGCCAGCGCGCTCAGCAGAACGAGCAGCGTGAGGACGAGGGCGACGGCGATGATGCCGATGCCGAAGCCGAACCCGATGCCGAAGTCGATGTTGAACATCCCCGCCCCCAGCTCCGCGACCGGGCCCCCGAGCAGCCCGCGCTAGTCGTCACCTCGAGGCGTGACGAGCAGTTCATTGCCGACGACGCGGGTGACGGTCACCAGCGTGCCGATCGGGATCTCCTCGCCGTGGGCGGGGCGCGCGATCGCGCGGTAGGTGCCGCCGCCGCGCGCGTACTCCACGTAGCCCACGGAGCCCGGCGCCATGCGCAGCGTCACCACGGCCTCCGTGCCGACGAGGTCCTCCAGGCTGAAGTTGGAGCTGCCGGACTGCCGCTGGAGCATCGTGCCGATCCAGATGACGAGGCCCGCCATCGGCACGCCGCCGGCGAGCCCGCCGAGCGCCGACAGGATCGGCGGCACGCCCCAGTAGCCGCTGAGCAGCCAGCCGAGCGAGCCGAACCCCGTGAGGAACGCCGAGAGCGTGTGCAGGTTGACCACGTCGCCCGCGAGGTCGCCCCCGCCGATGTCCGCGCCCAGGTCACCCGCCGCGTCCATCGCCCCGCCGAGGACGTACGAGCCGACGAGCAGTGCCAGCCCGACCAGCGCGAGCACCATGAAGATGGTCGTGTCGAGCGAGTCCTCGAGGTTGAACAGGCCGCCGATGCCCAGGACCGGACCCTCCGCCACAGTGCCGCAACGCGCCGGGAGTGTAGCACGCGAGTTCGGGCGCTCCGGCCCCCTCGCCTGCGCAGCGGGAGAGGGCGGGGGTGAGGGCCTTCCGCTCCGGCCCCCTCTCCTGCGCAGCGGGAGAGGGCGGGGGGTGAGGGCCTCCCCCTCCCCGTCGCCCCTAGAACTGCGCGAGGAAGCGCGGGTCGTTCGAGTAGAACGCGCGGATGTCGGTGATGCCGTACTTCAGCATCGTGATCCGCTCCACGCCCATGCCGGCGGCGAAGCCCGTGTAGCGCTTCGCGTCGAACCCGGCAGCCTCGATGATCTCGGGGTGCACCATGCCGGCGCCCATGATCTCGATCCAGCCGGAGCCGCGGCAGACCGGGCACGAGGGGTTGTCGCCGGGGCAGGCGAAGCAGTCCACGGACAGCTCCACGCCCGGCTCCACGAACGGGAAGTAGGAGTTGCGCATCAGCACGCGCCGCTCCGGGCCGAACATCTGCCGCGCGAACTCCTGCAGCGTGCCCTTCAGGTTCGCCATGCTCAGCCCCTCGTCCACGGCGAGGAGTTCGATCTGCTGCATCATCCACTCGTGCGTGGCGTCCGTCGCCTCGTAGCGGTAGCAGCGGCCCGGCACGGCGATGCGGATCGGCGGTTCGTGCTGCTCGATGTAGCGGATCTGCATGGGGCTGGTGTGGGTGCGCAGCAGCATGGGCGCGCCGCCGGTCGACTCGGGGTCGAACCAGAACGTGTCCCACATGTCGCGCGCCGGGTGGTGCTCCGGGATGCGCAGCCGGCCGAAGTTGTACTCGTCCAGCTCCACCTCGGGCCCCTCCACCGTGGCAAAGCCGAGGCGCGCGAAGATGTCGAGGATTTCGCGGCGCACCTGCGTGACGGGGTGCAGCCGTCCCGCGCGGACCGGGCGGCCCGGCAGCGTGACGTCCAGCGCCTCGAGGTTGCCGAGCGCGGCGCGGCGCAGTTCCTCGCGCCGGGCGTCCAGCGCCGCCTCCAGCGCCTGCTTCGCGGTGTTGGCGGCGGCGCCCACGGCGCGGCGCTCGTCCTCGGGCAGCGCGCCCAGCCCGCGCAGCACCGCCGTCAGCGTCCCCGACCGCCCGAGGACGCCCGTGCGCCACGCCTCCAGCGCCGCCTCGTCCCCCGCCTCGGCGAGGCGCTGCCGCGCGTCTGCTTCTACCTCGGACACCTGGTGTGCAGTCATGCGGGGAGTGTAGCGCGGGGTTGACTTAGGGGGCGCGAGCGTTAAGGCGCCTCTGCCGCGCGTGCGTTATAATGCAAGAAGGAGTAAGCCGTATGTCTGATCTCGCCTTCCCGCCGTCGGGGTATGTTCTCGACTTCCTCCGGCAGACAGCGTTGCTCCTCCCCGATGCGAGGTTCGACGCCGATGAGTTGATGCGGCATTTCGGAATCTCGCAGCGTTCGAACGCAGGGGTAGCGTATCGCTGGCTACGCGAATCAGGATTCGTCTCCGGCGAGAGTGGAAGGCTCACTGACCGCGGTGAAGCCCTGCTCAAGGATCCGGCCTCCCCGGAATTCCGTGACGCAAATCGCGCCGCCCTTAATGATCTCTTCGGAACCGCCTTCATTGCGAAGGTGCTTGCCCAGTCACCGAAGCCCGCGGATCTGCGGTTGATGATCGAGAAAGACTTCGGAGTGAAGCGGACGTCCGCGAACAAGGCGGCGGTCGGTGGCGCCGTGCTCGCCCGGAACACCGGAGACGGTGCGCTGATCGCAGCGTTCGGCCCGCCGCCGGCAACACCGCCGGAAGCAAGACGCGCCTTCGAGGCGATCCACGGCGCACGGGTTGTTGAACTCCGCGAGGCAGAACATGCTCGCGAGTTGATTCTGGAGAAATTCGCTCTTTTCACGGGCGGAACCGGTGGCATCGATAGCTGGCTCGGGGAAGATTCACCCGAGACAACTTTCGAACGGCTCGCGCGACTCGATCAAGAGCCGTTGTCACTTGCCCAATTCCGACAATTACTCGCTCTCGCGCACGAAGCTCCACTTTCGGCCGGCTTCTTCCGCTACTACTGGCTCACCACCCCATCGCACGTCTGGAACATCGCCGCGGTGCCCGGATATGACGCGCGCTGGGGCGGCGCGACAGCGGTGTTGTCGCAAGATCACCTGGCCTGGGGCCTTTACCGCTTCTATGTGGATGCGTTGCTGTTCTTCGGAAACATCAGGACCGCATACCAACAGTTGCGGAATCTTGAGTACGAGCAGATCGATGAGTTCTTTCTCGCGCGGCGATTCGACTCCGACGCCCTAGCAGCTCGAGGTCCGTTCTTGCCGCTCGATCGGATCGCCAAGGACGACCGCTACCTCATCGCGGAGATGGCCTGCAAGTCGTATGAGCCAGCGGACGAAGAGGCAATCGGCCTGCGCCGCGTCCTTTTTGATGGACTGGCCGAGCATCTCAAGACGAGCACGGATCCGATTCAGATCCGCACGATCTTAGACGGGGAGACATCGTTCGCCGGCGTTCGCCACAAGGACATTCAGGGGCAGCTGGTCTTCTCGGCAGACGACATGCTGAACGTCTACGTGAGCAATGAGGACGATCTCCTCCGGGCATTCGAGACGATCAAGATTCGTTTCTCGAAGGCGCGTGAACTCGCGCTAAAGAACACGCGCAAGTACCTCTCCATGGTGGGTGACCTCGACGTGTACGTCGCGACGTCGATGCGCAGCAGCGCCGACTTCAGATCTGTCGCCGACCTCTGTGAGCGGGTCTTCGAGACCAGCCCACTCTCGCGGTTCTCCGTCCGGTACTTCGACCCCACGCTGAGTGCCGCTACGAACCACGAAGATAAGGGTGTGATCGAGTGCCTCATGGTCAAGCGAGCGAAGGTACTTCTCTACAACGCAGGTCCAAAGGACAGCTACGGCAAGGACGCCGAAGCGGCCATGGCACTCAGCCTTGGGAAACCGGTGATCTTCTTCTGCGACGAAGCTCAACGGCAGAACTTCTATCAAGAGGTACATCCCCTGAGCCGATTGGTACATTTCGACACGGGCGTAGTGGTCGGGGCAATGGTTACCGACTCGGAGGAGGAAGTAGCCACCCTGATGGATCGGCTGTTCTCGAACGCCATGGAGTACGACTTGGTTCAGAAGGCTCCCGGCTATCTCGTGCTGCGTGAGCGTCTAACCGGATCATCCGTGCGACTTCAGACCAACGACGTGCTGCTCCGCGAGACCTTCTGGAACCATTACAACTCCCGCTAGCCCCTACCCCAGCCACCGCCCCGCCGCGTCGATGAACAGGCGGGCGTCCGAGGTGGCCCACTGGGTGGGGGCGGGGCCGAAGAGCGACTCGATCATGTGCTGCTGCTCGAACGCCGGGAGGTAGGCGCCCTCCAGGTAGCGGACCACCTCGCGGAGGCGCTCGGCGGGGTGCTCGGCGGCGTACTTGCGGGCGGGCACGTTCCACAGCAGACATTCCAGGTAGTACGAGGGCACGCGGCCGGGCTCCAGCATCAGCACGTCCTGCAGGTAGTCGCGCAGCTGCTTCGCCATCCGCACCGTCGCCTTGTAGCGGCCCTCCGTCTCGCGGTCCTTCAGCGCGCCGTTGTCGCGGTGCAGCCGCGGGTACTGCACCACCTGGTCGAAGCCTCGAGTGAAGTAGGTGATGCCGGCGGTCCAGCCGCCCAGCCCGCTGTAGTGGCGGTACGGCAGCGCCACCGTCACCTGCGCGGGGGGCGTGGGGTGCGACACGCTGAGCGAGGTGTGCAGGACGCGGATGCCGTGGTCCGTCTCCCGCACCGCCCCGGGGAACGCCTGCCGCAGCGCGGCGAAGACCTCGCGCTGGTACTGCCAGTAGTCCCACGACCCGGCGGCCAGGCCGCCCTGGATGTGCTGCCTCGCCAGTTCGCTGACGTGCGGCGTGAACCCGGCGAGGTAGGACGTCCCGCTCTCGATCACCACGTCCACGGGCTCGTCCGCGCGGACCAGCGTGTCGCCGGCGTGCGCGCCGTGCAGGTAGACGCGCACGTTGCGCTCCGCGAGCGCCGGCGAGACGAGCAGCGCGTCCCGCACCACCTCGAACGTGCGCTGGCCGGGGGCGGGGTCGGCGGCGGGCTCCCACGCGACGAGCAGGCTGTCCACGAAGCGCTCCCGGGCGCGCCCGGCCGCCTCGGACGGGTCGAGGGCGGCGGCGCGTCTGTCCATCCGCCATTCTGGCACACGGAGCGGGTCGAACGGCCCATCCTGGGGGCGGGCCCCGGCGGTAGGATGGCCTCGACGCCCCCCGGGGGCGCCATCCGAGGCGGAGGAGGACGACGATGATCCGAGGCTACGTGCTGATCGAGACCGAGGTCGGGGCGACGCAGTCCGTGGGCGACACGGTGCGCCACATCAAGTCCGCGTACGGCCGCATCACCGCCGTGGACACCGTCACCGGCCCGTACGACGTCATCGTGCAGCTGGAGGCGGAGGACCTGGACCACCTCGGCAAGGCGATCACCAGCGAGGTCGCCACGGTGGAAGGCGTCCAGCGCACGACGACTTGTCTGTCGGTCAACCTCGCCTAGCGGCTCGGGCCCGACGAGCGCGGGATACCCGCGCGGGCTGCCTGTCGGTCAACCTCGCCTAGCGGCTCGGGCCCGACGAGCGCGGGATACCCGCGCGGGTTGTCTGTCGGTCAACCTCGCCTAGCGGCTCGGGCCCGACGAGCGCGGGATACCCGCGCGGGTTGTCTGTCGGTCAACCTGGCGTAACGGCTCGGGCCCGACGAGCGCGGGAGGCGGAAGCCCTCACCCCCCGCCCTCTCCCGCTCCGCAGGAGAGGGGGCCGGAGCGGGGCGCCCGAGGTGCACCGCGACGGTCGTAGCGCCTCGACGGGCCGCGCCCTCACCCCCCGCCCTCTCCCGCTGCGCAGGAGAGGGGGCCGGAGCGGGGCGCCCGTGGGTTCCGGGGCCGCTCGGGCCACCACGACGGGCCGCGCCCGCACCCCCCGCCCTCCGCCCGCTACGCAGGCGAGGGGGGTGGT
>JBFWQJ010000148.1:0-7352 GCA_050249515.1 Dehalococcoidia bacterium
GGACGCCTGCCCGACGCCTGCGAGGCGCGACACGGAAGGACCGACGATGCGCATCCGCCCCAACCTCTGGTTCGACCGCAACGCCGAGGAGGCCGCGCGCTTCTACACCTCGATCTTCAAGGACTCCCGCATGGGGGGAGTGACGCGCTTCACGGAGGTCGGGCGTGAGATGCACGGGCAGGAACCCGGCTCAGTCATGACCGTGGAGTTCGAGCTCCTCGGCCAGTCGTTCATCGGCCTCAACGGCGGGCCGATGTTCAAGTTCACGGAGGCGATCTCGTTCGAGGTGCCGTGCGAGGACCAGGCGGAGATCGACTACTACTGGGACCGCCTGTCAGAGGGCGGCGACCCGGACGCGCAGAACTGCGGCTGGCTCAAGGACCGGTTCGGCGTCTCATGGCAGATCGTCCCGCGCGGCTGGGAGGCGATGCTGAACGACCCGGACGCGGAGAAGGTCGCCCGCGCGACCGCGGCGATGTTCGAGATGAAGAAGCTCGACATCGCCGCGCTCCAGCGCGCCTTCGACGGCGCGTAGCCCTGAGCCGTCGAGGCCGCGCGGTGAGGCGTCCGGGCGCCTACTGGTAGATCACGTACGTCGGAGGAGTCGCGAGCGCCATCACCTCGGCGGGCGTCATCAGTGGCGCGTCCCAGCGGTAGAAGAGCTTGAAGCCGGGGTGCTCCGCGTAGGGCGCGAGCGCGTACGCCTCGTACCCCAGCAGCTTCTGCCCCGGCGGCCCCCACCCGTCCATGTCGATCACCAGGTCCACCCCCGGCACCGACTCGATGCGCTCCGGCTCCACGAGCATGTCGTCGCGGAACTGGTGCACCACCAGCACCTTCGAGGGCACCCCGGCGCGCGCGCCCACCTCGAACAGGAAGCGCTGCACGGCGTTCACCTGCTCCGCGGTGAGGAAGCCGATCGCCCCACCGGGCGGCTCGTCCTCGCCCTTCGTCGCGAACTCCGGATCGAGCGCGAGGTGGACGTGCGGCTCGCGGAGCAGTGGCTCCAGCCGGCGCACCTCGGTCAGCGGGTCGGCCCAGCCGACCTGCACGTCCAGGAACAGCAGCTGGCCGCGCGCCCGCGTCGCCTCCACCCACGGCGCGATGTCCTCCAGCGTCATCCGCCCGAGGTACGTGCCGTCCGCGCCGGGGTCCGCCAGCGCCACGGAGACGATGAGGTGCAGCGCGCCCACCACCTCCGTCGTCCGCCCGGCCGCCTCGTCCAGTGCGCGGTACTGCGCCGCGATCGCCTCGGCACCGGCGGCCGCGGCCGCCGCGCTCGGGTAGGTGCCCAGCGTGCCCATCACCGCGACGCCGGGGTGCCCGTAGATCGAGACGACCCGCCGCCCCGCAAGCGACGAGGGGCGCAGCGGCGCGAGGCTCAAATCGAGCGGCGCGCGCGCGGCGATCGTGTAGTGGCCGCCGGGCTGGAACTCGCGCAGCGTGTGGAACGCGCCGCCCACCGTCGCGGACCACGCGCGCCAGCCGCCGGTCGTCTCGTTGTGCTCCCACACGGTGAGGTAGTCGACCGGCCGCGCGCCCTCCGCCGGCGGCGTCCCCCGGAACGCGAGGCGTCCGCCCGCGAAGGCGAGGTCGATGGGCGTGGCCGCGTGCGGCCAGACGAAGGTGGTCGTCGGAGCGGTCAGGCGGAGCCCGCAGGCGGCCTCCAGCGCGTCCGTCGCGGCCTCGCCGGTGCAGGCCGCAGCGGGCGGCGTCTCGGGCGCGCGGACGCTCGGTGCCGCCTCCGGCTCGGCGGCGTGCGTGGCCGGCGCGAGCGCGCCGAGGGCCAGCGCCGCCACCGCCGCGACCGCGATCAACCGGTGGGGTACACGCACGCCTCGCTCCGCTCCGTGTGCCGTCCGGGGCTGCATCGAGTGTACGTGCGCGGCCGTCTCCCAATCCTCCGTGCGCCAGCCGGAGCGACGCTGATACCGTTGCGATATGACGCTCGCGCTCCGGAACCCGCACGCCGTCCTCGCCGCCTACGCCAGTCGCCCGGCGGACGTGTTCAGCGTCCGTCTCCCGGGCGGGCGCGCCCCCGGCGGCTGGGAGCGCGTGGCGGAGCAGGCGCGGCACTGGGGTACGCCCGTGGTGCAGGGGGAGCGTGCCGACCCACGCCGCCGCGAGCGCGAGGGGGGCCGCGCCGGCCCGGAAGCGTCCGTGAAGGAGCGCGCACCCATCGCCCTCGACGCGCTGTACGCGCGTGGGCGGGACGAGGCAGCCGCGGGGCCGGGCCTCTGGCTCGCGCTCGACTCGCTACAGGACCCGCACAACGTCGGCTCGATCTTCCGCAGCGCCGCGTTCTTCGGCGTGCGCGGGATCGTCATGACCTCGGACCGCGCTGCGCCGTTGTCCGCCGTCGTCTACGACGTCGCGAGCGGCGGCGTGGAGGCCGTCCCGTTCGCGGTCGAGACGAACCTGCGCCGCGCGCTGGAGGCGGCGAAGGAGGCCGGCCTCTGGATCCTCGGCTCCTCGGAGCACGCGACGAAGCACATCGAGGACGTGCCGCGCGACCGCCCGTGGCTACTCGTGCTCGGCAACGAGGAGGACGGCCTGCGCCGGCTCACGCTGGAGACCTGTGACGAGGTCTGCCAGATCGCCCCGAAGGGCGACGAGGTGACCTCGCTCAACGTCTCCGTGGCCGCGGGCATCCTGATCGCCACGCTCTCACGGTAGCGGCGTCACCGCCCGCCCCGCCCCTCGACGTACGCGCCGAGGAAGTCACCGGCCCACGTGGTGAAGTCGCCGGTGGCGTCGCCCAGCGCGATGATCTGCTCGTCTGCCAGCGTCATGCGCGTCGCCACGCGCTCCCCGTTCGGCGCGAGGTTGGACAGCAGCAGCGTGGCCGCCGCCCCGCCGCCCTGCACGGAGACCACCGGCGGGCCCGCCTCGTACACGCGCATCGGCACATCGAACCGCGCGAGGCCCTCGAAAGCGCATAGCTCCTGCGCGCTCTGGAGCGCGCTGTCATCGATCGCCATCGCGCGGAGGAGGGCGGCGGGCTGCTCCGCCCGCGCCGCGTCCTCCACCGCGGACGCGAAGCGCAGCCACGCCTCCGCGCCGGGGAGCGGCCCCGCCAGCGTGCGCGCCACCGACCTCGTGCGGTCGGTGAGCGCGAGCCAGACGGCGGCGAGGCGGCGCGCGGCCTCCACCGACTCCTGCACCAGCAGCGCGGTCAGCGCACCGCGGTAGGCGACATCCGTCAGGAAGATGCCCGTGAGCACGTTGTCCGCGACCACCTGCGGCTTCCGCAGCGCGGACGTCGCGTAGGCGTGCAGGAACTCCGCCTCGGTCATGTTGCCGGGAAGCATCACCGCGTCGTCCATGCACGTACCTCGGATGAATGCCCGCCCGCGCGGGCGCTTGCGGGAGTTCCCCCACCGGCCGCAGGGTAATCGCGCATACCGGGCGGGCGCCGTGACCGGGCCGTTCCCTCTATCATGCGACGCGGTACGGGAGGAGTCCGCATGCACAGGCTCTCACTCATCGCGCTCGGTGTCGTCGCCGCCTGCAGCCTCGCGCTGGCCGGGTGCAGCGAGCGTCCGACGCCTGCATCGCCCAACGCGACGGGATCGCTCGCCGAGGACCAGACGCTGCGCGTGAACCTGAACGGCGAGCCGAGCACGCTCGACCCCTCGCGCGCGTCCTTCGCCACCGAGCTGACCGTGATCGACCAGCTCTTCCGCGGCGCGCTGAAGTTTGACGCCGAACTGCGCCTCGTCCCCGACATGGCGCTGGAGGTGCCCACCCGCGACAACCGCGGCGTGTCCGAAGATGGCCTGACGTACACGATCCGCCTGAAGCCCGGCCTCGTCTGGAGCGACGGCGCGCCGATCACCTCGAAGGACTTCGCCTACGCGCTTCGCCGCGCGGCCGACCCGCGCACCGGCGGGACGTACGCCTCGTTCGTGCGGGAGATCAAGGGCGGCGCGGAGGCCGGCGCGATGAAGCCGGACGACCCCGGGCTGGACCGCGCGATCGCCGCGATGGCGATCGAGACCCCGGACGACCAGACGGCCCGCATCACGCTGGCGAAGCCGAACGCGGTCTTCGTGAACTACCTCGCGCTGTGGCTCACCTATCCGCTGCGCGAGGACGTGATCGCAGCGAAGGGCGACCGCTGGACGGAGGCCGACAACCTCGTCAGCTCGGGCCCGTTCGTGCTGAAGGAGTGGGCGCACAAGGACCACATCACCCTCGCCCGCAACGAGCGCTACGCCGGCACGAAGCCCACGCTCAGCACCGTGCGCCTCGCGATGATCGAGGACGCGAACCAGGCGTACAACGCCTACCTCGCCGGGGAGCTCGACCAGGTGCTGGTGCCCTCGGCGGTGCTGCCGTCCGTGAAGGCCGACCCCACGCGAAGCAAGGAGTTGGTCGTCGTCGACAAGCTGACCACGTTCCGCGCCGCGCTCGTGAACGACAAGCCGCCGTTCGACAAGAAGGAGGTGCGCCGCGCCTTCGCCTACGCCGTGGACCGCGCCGCCCTCGTCGCCGTCGCGCTGAAGGGCAGCGGCCGGCCCGCGACGAGCTTCATCCCCCCCGGCATGCCCGGGCACGACCCGAAGGCGGAGCCGAACTTCAACGCCGCCAAGGCGAAGCAACTCCTCGCCGAGGCCGGGTTCGCGGACGGCAAGGGGCTCCCGAAGGTGACGATGACCTTCGCGAACGTCGGCAACAACCCCGCCGTCGCCACGCTGCTAAAGGAGCAGTGGAGGCAGGTGCTCGGCGTCGACGTCGACCTCGAGCCGGTCGACTCCAAGACGCTGCAGGACCGCTTCCGCGCGGGCCAGGTGCAGATGACGTTCGTCGGCTGGGGCGCGGACTTCCCCGACCCGGAGAACTTCCTCGCGCCGAACATGCGCACCGGCACCAGCAACAACCGCTCGAAGTACTCCAACCCGCAGGTGGACGCGCTGCTGGACCAGGGCCAGCGGGAGACGGACCGCCGGCGCTCGGTGGACCTCTACCGCGAAGCGCAGCGGCTGGTGCAGGAGGACTCCCCGGACGTCTTCCTGCTCTACACGCAGACCAGCGTGCTGCGGAAGCCATGGGTGCAGAACCTCACGGACACCGCCATGGACCACGCCGTGCTGGGCGACCGGTCGCTGGAGCGCGCGCGCATCCTGAAGCACTAGCCGAGGCGTTGCGCGGCCGGGCGCGTCGCGTGGCGGTGCGCGATCCTCTGCGCGGCGGGTGGACCGGAGCGGGGCCATGCTGATCTACATCGCGCGGCGCGTGCTCTGGCTCGTCCCCGTGCTGTGGTTCGTCGCCACGGTCACGTTCGTGCTGATGCACGCCGTCCCCGGCGGCCCCTTCGACGAGGACGCGCCGCGCACGGTGAACACGCGCGAGCAACTGGAGGCGAAGTACGGGCTGACCGAGAGCCTCCCCGCGCAATACGCGCGCTACATGGGCGGGCTGTTCACCGGCGACCTCGGCATCTCCTTCCAGTACCAGGACCGCCCGGTCACCGAGGTGCTGGGCGAGGGCATCGGCATCACGGCGACGCTCGGGTTGCTCACGGCGGTCTACGTCGTGGTGGTGGGCGTGCCGCTGGGCGCGCTGGCGGCGCTGCGCGAGCGGAGCCTGCTGGACACCCTCAGCATCGGCTTCGCCACGCTCGGCGCGAGCCTCCCGAGCTTCGTGCTCGCGATCTTCCTGGTGAGCCTGCTGTCCGTGCGCCTGGGGTGGACGCCCGTCGTCGGGTGGGGCGACCCGCGCCACGCCGTGCTGCCCGTGATCGCGCTCGGATCGCTGCCGGCCGCGTACATCGCGCGGATCACCCGCGCCGCGCTGATCGAGGTGAAGCACGAGGACTACGTGCGCACCGCGCGCGCAAAGGGCCTGCACGAGCGGGCCGTGGTGCTCCGCCACATGGCGCGCAACGCCGCGATCCCAGTGCTGTCGCTGATCGGCCCGATCACCGCGCACCTGGTGACCGGCTCGTTCATCATCGAGCAGGTCTTCGCGATCCCCGGCATCGGCCGCGCCTTCGTGCAGGCGGGGTTCGCGCGCGACTACGGCGTGATCATGGGGACGACGCTGTTCTACGCGGCGGTGGTCGCCGGCGCGAACCTGATCGTCGACATCCTGTACGGCCTGGCGGACCCGCGCATCCGGGCGGGCGGCGCGTGACCGTTGCGCTTGAGGCGGACGCGCCGGCGCCGAGCCCACCCCGCGGCCTGCGCCACGCCGCCGCGCGTCACCCCGCGGCGCTGGTCGCCGGCGGCGTGCTGCTCGCGCTCGCTGCGCTCGCCGTCCTCGCGCCGCTCGTCGCGCCGTACTCGCCCACGGAGCAGCTCTACCGCAGCGAGGGGCTCGCGGTCTGCGAGCAGTACGCGCCCGGCCTCCGCCACCCGTTCGGCATCGACGCCCTCTGCCGCGACTCGCTCTCGCGCTTCCTGCACGGGGCGCGCATCTCGCTGGCGATCGGCGTGTTCACGCAGGTCGTGATCGTCGGCATCGGCCTCGTCATCGGCGGCGCGGCGGGCCTCGGGCGTCCGTGGCTCGACAATCTGCTGATGCGATTCACGGACGCGACGTACGCGTTCCCGGACCTGCTGCTGATCCTGCTGATGGCCTCCGCGCTCCGAGGATCCGCGCTCGGCGAGTGGGCGGGCGGCACGCCCGCAATCTTCCTCGCGATCGGCCTCGTGGGCTGGGTCACGGTGGCGCGGCTGGTGCGCGGGCAGGTGCTGTCGCTGAAGTCGCGCGAGTTCGTGGTCGCAGCCCGCGCGTTGGGCGCGTCGGAGGCGCGCATCTTCGCGCGCCACCTGCTGCCCAGCATGCTCGGGCCGGTGATCGTGGCCGCCACGTTCGGGGTGCCGTCCGCGATCTTCGCGGAGGCGGCGCTGAGCTACATCGGTATCGGCGCGCGCCCGCCCACGCCCTCGTGGGGCGTCATGGTGAACGACGGCTACGGGGTGGTGCTGGTGTCCGTGTGGCCGGTGCTGTTCCCGGCGGCTGGCATTGCGCTGACGATGCTCTGCTTCACCGTCCTGGGCGATGCGCTCCGGGCCGCCCTCGACCCGCGCGCCCGGCGCTAGCGTCGAGGCCGCGCCACCCGGCCGCCGCATCCGGACAAAAAGAACGGGAGGGGCCAGTTGGGGGTCTGGCTCCTCCCGGAAGACCACGCCGTGCTGCGGACGGCGTAGCCGGTGTCGGTGGCGGGGTTAGACGCCGCCGATCTCCTCGGCCAGGGCCGCACCCCAGGTCGCCGCGAACATCGCGACGGTCATGACGACGGAGACGGAAAGCATCTTCACGCGGTTCATCGGGAACTCCTCGCTGCACCCCGGCGCCCTCGTCCGACGCCGGTCGGTGTTTGGTATGCGAGGAAATTAGGAGGG
>JBFWQJ010000149.1:0-7343 GCA_050249515.1 Dehalococcoidia bacterium
ACAGCACGCCCCACACCGGCCCGGCGACGAGGCGCGCGAGGCCCAGCACACCCGCCGCGACGCCCACCCAGAACAGCGCGCTGGCATCCGACTCCGCCCCCAGCTGCTTCACGTACAGCGGGATGAACGGAATCCAGAAGTTCATGGACAGGCTGGCGAGGCCGGAGCCCATGGCGATCGCCCAGACGGCGCGCGTGGCGCGAGCGTCCTCGGCGGCGGTCGAACCCTGCTCGGCGATGATCGCGCTCCCCGGCGGGCCGCCGCGTGCGCCGGGGCCCGAGGTCGAGACTACTCCGCTGCGCGGTGCGCGCTACCGCGGCCCGGCGGCGGCCTCCGCGCCGGACTCCTCGCCGGGGACGGGGCGCACGCGCTTCCCGAACACCTCGCGCACGCGGCCGATGTCCATCAGGTTGAACAACTCCGCGCGCAGCAGCCGCGCGCTGGACCACGTCCGCGAGTAGTACATGAGGTGCTTCTTCATCTGCAGCACCGCCTCGTGCGGTTCGTACGTCGCCTCGATCAGGTCGAGGTGACGCGAGACGACGCCCGTCTCGTAGTCGAAGCGCCCGGCCTCGTCCAGCGACTCGTAGACCGGGTCGAACACCCACGGCCGGCCGAGCGCGCCCCGGCCGATCATCACGGAGGCGCACCCGGTCTGCGCCATCATGCGGTGCGCATCATCCAGGCTCGTCACGTCGCCGTTGCCGGTGACGGGGAGGTCCACGGCGGCGACGACGTCCGCGATCACGTCCCACGGCGCGCGCCCGGTGTACTGCTGCGAGCGCGTCCTGGGGTGCACGGTGATCGCGTCCACGCCCACGTCCTGCGCCATGCGCGCGACCTCCACGGCGTTCTGGTGCTGCTCGCTCCAGCCGCTGCGGATCTTGATGGTGAGCGGCGTGTCCGGGATCGCCCGCCGAATCGAGGTGAGCAGCCGCGCCGTGGCGGGCACGTCACGCATCAGCGCCGCGCCCTTGCCGCGCTTCACGATCTTCTGCACCGGGCAGCCCATGTTGATGTCCACGATGTCCGCGCCCGCCTCCACCAGCCGCAGCGCGGAGGGCACCATCGTCTCCTCCGTGCAGCCGAGGAGCTGCATCGCGACGACATCGAGGTCGCCGGGGCGGGCGTTACGGAGCGCGCGCGGGTTGTCGCGCGCCAGCGCATCCGCGTCGATCTCCTCGTTCGTGGTGAAGCCGCTGCCGCACTGCACGGCGACCTCCCGGAAGGGCACGTTCGTGTAGGAGGCCATGGGCGCCAGCCGCACCGGCGAGGCCGCCAGCCACTCCCGGATCGCGGCGCGCGTCTGCTCGGACATGGATCGAGGATCGACGAGGCGGCGAGCTAACGCAACGCGTCGCTCGCGCGCCACACGCGCTGCATGATCGACGCGCCCTCGGGCTGCGCGGGGTCCAGCAGCACGGGCCGGAACAGCGCGCGTCGCCCGCCGGCGTCCAGGCGTCGCGTGACGGCGGGGCGCAGCCGGTACCCGGCGAGCTCGCCGCGGATGAAGCCCACCTCCAGCACCAGGCTCTGCGTCGTCGGGACGGACCACTCCTGGTCGAACAGGAAGTTCCCCAGCGCGTAGGTCACCAGCCGCCCCTCGCGCAGTTCCACCGCCTGCACCGTGTGCGGATGGTTGCCGATGACCAGCGCCGCGCCCGCCTCGAACGCCGCGCGCGCGATCTCGCGCTGCGACTCGCGCGGCACGCTCTCGTACTCGATCCCCCACGAGGTGGCGACGACCACCACGTCCGCGACCTTCCGCGCCGCTGCCACGTCCGCACGGACGTACTCCGCCTTCAGCGGCGAGGTCCCCGGCGACCCGGGCGTCGCCCAGTTCCACGGCGCGATCTCGTCATAGGCGAGGAAGGCGACGCGCACGCGGTCCTCGCCGCTGCCGACCTGCATGACGTGCGGCGCGCGGGCCTCCTCCAGGCTCTCGCCCGCGCCCACCGGCGCGACACCGGCATCGCGCAGCCGCTTCAGGGTGTCGCGCAGCCCGGCGGCGGCCGGGCAGCGGCTCGCCTCCCAGCAGTCGAGCATGTGGTTGCCGTTCGTGAACACGATGTCGATGCCCGCGGCGGCGATCTGGGGCACCGACTTTGCGGAGCCCTGCAGCGTGAACGTGGACACGCACGGCGTGGGCGGGCTCAGGTCCGTGAGCGGCGTGTCCAGGCCAATCACCGCGATGTCCGCGCGCTGCGTAATCGCCTTCACGCCCTCGAAGATCACGCCGAAGTCGCCATGCTGCTCCAGCGCCGCGTTCGCGCAGCGCACCGGCAGCAGCTCCCCCGGCGAGGCGATGAGCACCGGGTCGATGGCGGGCAGCGAGCCGCCCGTGCGCAGCGGCGACTCCGCCGCCGGGTCGCGGTACGGGTCATGCCCGTCCACGATCAGCCCCAGCGCGCCCGGTCGCAGCGCATCGAACCGCGCGAGGCCGAGCGCGCCGGGCGTCCGGGCGACCGTCGCGACCACCGCGCCGTCCTCGACCAGCGTCGCGCGGAGCGCGCCGGGAGCGATCCCCAGCGCCCGCCCCACCGCCTCGGCGTCGCGGCGCTCGAGGTACGCGGCGATCGGCTGCTCTGTGCCGCCGAGCGCGCGCCAGTCGGTCGTGCGCCCCTCCAGGATCGCGCGGACGTCGTCGCGCTTCAGGGCGAGGACATCACGCCGCTGGTCGGTGATCGCCGCCCACGCCATCCCAGGGCCAGCCGGCGCGGTGGGACTGGGCGCGGCAGCGGCGGCCGTGGCGGCGAGCGTGGCGCTCGCGGCGGCGGCCGGGCGCCCGGGCTCATCGACGGTGCACGCGGAGGTGAGCAGGACGGCGGACAGCAGCAGCGGGACGAGGCGGCGCGGCATGGGGACTCCCTGCGGTGGCGGCCCCGGCAGGATATCGCAGCCCGGCCGCACGCGAGGCCGCCGCCGCCTCCGCGCCCCGGGGGCTTGCGGGGCCGCGTACTCTACCGCCACAAGACGCCGGAGGGGCGTCGCAGCCGGGAGGGCCACGTGGTCGAAATCGAAGTCATCACCCAGGGGTTCGGGGTCGGCACCAACGAGGGGATGATCTCCTACTGCGGGATCACGCTCATCCGCGGCGAGAAGAACACCCTCGTCGACATCGGCTACCCGGCGCGCCGCGCGATCCTGCTGCAGCGGCTGGAGGAGAAGGGCCTGAAGGCGACGGACATCGACCGCATCGTCATCACCCACGCCCACTGGGACCACTCGCTCAACCTGCTCATGTTCCCCAACGCCGAGGTGGTCGTGAGCCAGGACGAGTACGACTACATCCAGCACCCGCACGCGCTCGACCAGGCGACCCCGCTCTACCTGCCCGACATCCTGAACCGCGCGAAGAGCGTGCTGACCGTGAAGGACGGCGAGGAGCTGGAGCCGGGCGTCCGCACCATGCTGGTGCCGGGCCACAGCCCGGGCAGCCTCGCGATCCTCGCGGAGACCGCGGACGGCATCGTCGGCATGACCGGCGACGCGCTGCCCAGCCGCAAGGCGGCGATGGCGAACCCGCCCTCCGCCGGGCTGATCTTCTACGACGAGGAGGCCGCCGAGGTCAGCGCGCGCAAGATCATCGACACCTGCGACCTGGTCTACCCCGGTCACGACCGCGCATTCGCGGTGGCGGGCGGGACGTTCAAGTACATCCACCCGCAGTCCGTGGTCATCACCAACGTCCCGCGCGACGAGGACGGCACTACGCTCCACTACTCCGTGGACGAGTCCACCCGCCCGTTCGAGGTGACCGTGTTCCCCTCCGGCAAGGCGAAGGCGAAGAAGTAGCGCGCACCACCGACCGAGGACCCGCGAGGAGGCCGCCCATGTTCACCCGCATCGACCATGTCGGCCTCGTCGCGTACTCGATCGAGGAGGCGAACGCCGTCCTCGGCGACGCGCTCGGGCTGACGATCGACGAGCAGCGGTCGAACTGGCCGACGGGCTCGTACTTCGCGCCCGAGCAGACGTTCAACTACTTCTTCCGCGTGGGCCAGGGCGAGACGGTCGTCGAGGTACTCGTCCCCGCGAAGGACGCCACCAGCGGCGTGGCGCGCTTCCTCGCGAAGCGCGGGCCGAGCCTCCACCACATCTGCTACGCCTGCGAGGACGTCCACGCCGAGGCGGAGCGCCTGCGCGCGAACGGCCTCGACGAGATCGCGCTGCCGAGGGCGGAGGACGGCCGCCGCACCGTGGCGTTCTTCCGCCCGCAGAGCGTCGCCGGTGTCCTCACGGAGCTCGTCCCCCTGCGCGACCGGCGGTAGCGGGGCGGCGGAGCGGTCGCCTCGCGGCAGCAGGCCCTCACCCCACCCCTCTCCCGCTCCGCAGGAGAGGGTTCTGCGCGTCGATCCCGTCGGAGCACTCCTACGGGATCTGTCGGAGGGCCCACGCGCCCGCGAACAGCGCGGCAACCAGGAAGAGCGTGGACGCCGCCAGCCCCGCCGCGCCGAGCACGATGGGGTATCGCAGAGCCGGCGACCAGCCATCCGTGGCCCGCGAGAAAGCCCAGGCCACCGCACCTGCCGCCGCGAGCGGCAGGACGAACACGGAAGCGAAGATGAGAAGAGCCATGAGAAGCCCCATGGCGGCATGCTACCCGCCCCAACGCTCGACGGGGCTGCCGGGCCCACGATGAGCGCCGTGCCGCGCAGCGCGCAGCGAGTCCCGGGGGAGCGCGAGGGCGGAGCCCTCGCTTCTCATCCCCCTTCCCGCGCCGGGAAGGGGGTAGGGGGATGGGCCGCCCACCTCAGTCAGAGGCGGGCCGATGCAGGCGAATCGGTGAGACCGGTCTAGGCGCGGCGGCGCAGCACGAAGTTCGTGTGCGGTGTCTTCTTCGCCTGGTACTCCTCGGCGCGACTGCGCTGCGCTTCCACCAGCTCCAGCCCGCACGCCTCGAAGATGTCCTGGTACGTGCGGCGCGGCATCCGGTGCACGCGGAACGGCGAGCGACGCCCGGCGCCGTGGCTGCGGATCATCTCCATGTGCTGCGCGACCTCGGCCGCGTCGTCGAACGTGTAGACGGAGGCGATCAGCACGCCGCCCGGCTTCAGCGTCCGCGCGATGTTCGAGCAGAACCGCAGCAGCTCGTCGAAGTCGAACTGCATCAGCACCTCGTGCCCGATCGCCGCGTCGAACTCGCCGTCGCGGAAGTCGTCGCCCAGGCCCCACGTCACGCGGAAGTCGATCGGCGCCAGGTCCGTCGTCGCCGCGCGCGCCTCGTCGAGGATGCGCTCGGAGACGTCGTTCGCCACCAGCGTGCCGACCAGCGGGCGAATGTGACGCGTCACGCGCCCGCCGCCGCAGCCCAGCTCCAGCGCGTGCGCCGTCGGCGACACGTGCTTCGCGACGAGGCCCATGAAGGTCTCCAGGCCGCCCCACGTCGCGCCCATGCCGCCGTTCGGGATGACCTGCCGCACCGTGTCCACGTGCACCAGCCACGCCAGCGTGTGGTCCGCGCGCAGCCCGGCGCTCGCGCCGCGCATCGCCGTCTTCGCGGCGTGCACGGCCAGGTGGGGCTGGTGCATGAGCAACCGTGCGAGGCGCATCCAGCCGCGCGTGGAGCCCGCCAGCGCCTGGATGCGCCGGCTCTCCTCCTCGGTCGCATCGAAGCGGACCGGGGGCGGCGCGGTGTTCAGGGGCGCGCCCGCAGGGGCCGGGGCCGCGTCGGAGTCCGCTGAGGACGCAGCGGGCGCCTCACCGTCACGCTCGGTGAGTTCTTCGCGCATGGAGACCATCCAGTGATGCCTTCCGAAGTGCGCCTTCCGGCGCACGCTCGCCCCGCCGAGGGCAAAATCCGGACCCCTGGGTCGATCCGGAGCGACAAATATATCGGAGAACCTCGCGGCCCGCATGAGCAAGTGACGGAATCATCACGTTCCGGCATGGCCGTCCCGGGCGGGGGCGCGGCCGCTCCGGCGGGGCGGTGATAGGCTCGATGCCATGAAGCAGACCAGCCCCCGGCGCCCCGTCCGCCTCGCCCCGCTCCTCCTCGCGATCGCCGGATTCGCGCTCGCCGCGTGCGGCGGCGACGGCACCGCCGCCGAGGTGCGCGTGAACACCCCCACGGCCACCCCTTCGCCGGCGGCGACCGCCGCGGTGGCAACGCGGACCACGCCCGCCCCGGACAGCTGCGCCGCCTTCGCCCAGAAGGCGGACCCGTACCTGCTGAAGGTCGTGGACAAGCAGCGCGGGCTGCCGCAGGACTACCGGCCCACGGACCTCCAGGCGATCGACGCCCGCTGGGCGACGCCCGGGTTCGCCGCCGCCAGCATGCGTGCGGACGCCGCCTCGGCGATCGTGCAGTTGCTCTCCGCCGCGGAGGCGCAGGGCGTCGAGCTGCGCATCCGCTCCAGCTTCCGGAGCTACGGTGAGCAGGCGCGCACGTTCCAGTTCTGGATCGACCAGCTGGGCGAGGCGCAGGCGCGGCGCGAGAGCGCCCCGCCGGGCCACAGCGAGCACCAGCTCGGCACCACCGCGGACGTGATCAGCCGCTCGGTCGGCTGGGAGCTGATCAGCGAATTCGGCGCCACAGCGGAGGGCAAGTGGCTGGCCGCCCACATGGCGGACTACGGCTTCGCCCTCAGCTACCCGCCGGACGGCGAGGCGGTCACCGGCTACATCTATGAGCCGTGGCACGTCCGCTACGTGGGCAAGGCGTGCGCGGCGGAGTGGCGCGCCAGCGGGCAGGTGCTGGTCAAGTTCCTCGAACAGCTCCCCGCCGGCCGCTAGCGCGCCGCCCCGTGGAGGGCTAGCCCTGCTGCGCCATCGTGCGGCGCAGCCCCCACCCGGCCAGCGCCACCGCGCCCAGCGCGGCGAGCGCGCGGATGGGGTTCCGCCTGCTCTGCTTCCGGCCGTGCATGAACTGCTCGCCGGCGCGCATCAGCTGCTCCCGGCTCCGCATCACCTGGTCCGAGACCTGCTCCGAAGCGTCCGCGAGGGTGCTCGGCATCGCCGCGATGACGCGGTTCCGCTTCGACCGGCGCCGCGCGAGGAGCACGGCGCCGATCACGGTGGCGAGCGACCCGGCGGCGGCGAGCATGGTGGCCCACCAGCCGCCCTCCCGCATCTGCTTCATCTGCTGTGCGGGCTCGGCCCACGCGGGCTCCTCGTGCCGGCCCTGGTCACCGATGAAGCCGGTCCCGGTGTCGCCGTGGGGCACGCCTTCCTCTGAGGTCATGTCGGCCTCCCTTCGTCTCCGTGTCGCCTGCGAGGCGAGTGGACGTGGATCCTCGCGTACGAGCGGGGACCGGGTCAGGTGGTACGCCGGCCCAGCTGCGCCCGGTACAGCCCGAGCAGGTCGATCGCTCCGAGGACCGCGATCAGGATGCCGCCCTGGT
>JBFWQJ010000150.1:0-7319 GCA_050249515.1 Dehalococcoidia bacterium
GCTCCAGTGCGAGCTGGTCGACCGCGCCTGGCTCGTGGGGCGTCCCGTCGCCCTGGCGGACGAGGCGCGCTCCCGCGTGACGGAGGTCACGCGCGAGGCCGCACGCTACGGCGTGCGGCCGGGGATGACGCTGCGCGACGCCGTGGCGCTCTGCCCGCCGTTGCACATCGTCGAGCCGCGCCCCGCGCTCATCGCGCGCTACGCCCGCGCGCTGGTCGAGGCGATGGGGAACGTGAGCCCGCTGGTGGAGGACGCCGAGGCCGAACTGGGGCCGGGCGTCGTCTTCGCGGACCTGCGCGGCACGGAGGGTCTGTACCCGCGCGTGGAGGACCTCCACCGCGCCGTGCTCGCCGGGCTGCCTCGGACGCTGCGTCCGCAGCTGGGGGTGGCGGGGCACCGCTTCACCGCGCTGGTCGCCGCGCTCCGCGCGGAGCCCGGCGCGTGGCTGCACGTCCGCAACGAGGATGCCGCGGCGTTCCTGGCCACGGAGCCCGTGGCGCGGCTGCCGCTGGCCGCGGACGACATCGAGCGCCTGCACCTGCTGGGGATCGATGCGTGCGGGACGCTGTCCGCGCTGCCGCAACACGCCGTGGAGGCGCAGTTCGGCCCGGACGGCGGCCGGGCATGGCTGGCCGCGCACGGCGAGGACCCCCGCCCCGTGCGGCCTCGGCCGTGGGACCGCGAGCGCGTGGTGGAGCACGTGCAGGCGGAGCCACCGCTGGTGAGCCGGGAGTCCGTGCTGCACGCGTTGGAGCAGTTGCTCGGCCGCGCGCTCCGGCAGCCGCGGGCGCGCCACCGCTTCGTGCGCGTCCTCCGGCTGCACGCGGAGACGGAGCGCGGCGGCCTGTGGGAGCGCGAGCAGGTGCTGCGCGAGCCGCTGGGCGACCGCGCCCGGCTGTGGACGCTGCTCCGCTCACTGGTGGAGTACGCGGAGTTCCCCGGCCCGTTCACCCTCGTCGCCCTCGAGCTCGGCGGGCTGACCGAGGAGAGCGGGCGGCAGCACAGCCTGTTCGTGGAGCAGACGCGCCGGCGCGAGCAGTTGGACGAGATGGTGCGCCACCTGAAGGTGCGCTTCGGCGAGTCGCCCCTCGCGCGCGTCGTGGAGGTGGAGCCCTGGCACCGCCTCCCGGAGCGACGCCGCGCCCTGCTGGAGTACGACCCGTGAGCCTCGAGGTGGGCGCGAGGAGTGTCGAGGTGCCCGCGAGGGGCGGCCCACCCCCTGCCCCCTCCCGGCGCGGGAGGGGGATGAACAGCGAAGGGCTGCGCCCTTCGCGCCTCCCGGAACACGAGAGACGCCGCCCCTGCTGGAGCACGACCGACCTCCAACAGTTGCGCCCCGCTGGATCCGGCCCCCTCTCCTGCGAAGCGGGAGAGGGATGGGGTGAGGGCCTTCCCCCTCTGACCTCGACATGACGCAAACAGGAGGACCTCCCATGCCCCCAGCGCGGACGACCACGGCGACCCGCAAGACCTCCCTCAAGCCGATCGGGACGCCTCGGCAGGTCATGGTGCGCATCGACCGGGCGCACCCGGACGCGCTGCCGCTGGCGGTGACGCGCACGGATGCGCGCGGTCGGCGCGGCGCGGAGGCGCGCGTGGAGATGGTGGACGAGGTGTGGCGCATCGCGGAGGCCTGGTGGCGCGAGGGCGGCCCGCTCACCGGCAGCGCGCAGGCGCGCACGTACTACCGCGTGATCCTGGAGGGCGGCCGCCCGCTCACGATCTTCCGCGACGAGGCGCGCGGCGGCTGGTTCGAGCAGCCGTACTCCGCCGGCCAGCATCCCGTGACCGGGCGCGCACACCCATGAGCCGCCGCAACGGACGCGACCTGCAGCCGGGTTACATGGAGACGTGGCAGCACTTCGAGGCGCGCCGACGCGCCATTGACGCCACGCTGGCGGCGGACACGCCGCGCTCCATGGCGCCGCGCGACCCCGCCGCACCCGTGCCGATCGAGGTGCTGGACACGGTGCCGTACGTGGAGCTGCACCTGCACTCCAACTTCTCGCTCCTCGAAGGCGCGTCCAGCATCGACGAGCTGTTGCTGGCGGCGAAGGCGCAGGGCCACGCCGCGCTCGCGCTGACCGATCACGAGGCGATGTACGGGTCGATGGAGTTCGCGCGCTCCGCGAAGGAGGAGGGGCTGCGCCCGATCACCGGGCTGGAGCTCACCGTGGCGGAAGCGGACGGGACGAGGTCGCACGTCACGCTGCTCGCGGAGACGCGGCAGGGCTACTCCCACCTCTGCCGCCTCTCCAGCATCGCGTTCGGGCTGTTCGAGGAGACACCGGACGCGCGCGAGGTACGCCGCCTGGACCCCGTGGTGCCGGTGGAGGTGCTGCGCGACCACGCCGCCGGGATCATCCTGCTCACCGGCTGCCGCGAGGGCCTCGTGCCGCGCCTGGTGCAGGAGGCGCGCGCGGCGGAGGCGGAGCGCGCACTGGCGCGCTGGCGGGAGTGGTTCGGGCGCGGCAACGTGTTCGTGGAGCTGCAGGACAACCTCGTCTTCGGCGACCGCCCGCGCAACCGCGCGCTCGTCGCGCTGGCGGAGCGCCTCGACGTGCCGGTGGTAGGCACAGGCGACGTGCACTACCACGAGGCGGACCGGCACCGCCTGCAGGACGTGCTGGTGTCGATCAAGCACCGCAAGACGCTGGACGAGTCGCACCGCGAGCGGCGTCCGAACGCAGAGTTCATGCTGCGGTCGCCGGAGGAGCAGGCCCGCCGCTTCGCCGCGTACCACCCGGACGCCGCAGCGAACTCCGTGCGCATCGCGCGGCGCTGCGCCTTCGACCTGACGCAGGACCTGGGCTACGCGCTCCCCGCCGCCGCCACGCGCGAGGGACGCACGCAGATCGAGGAACTGCGCGCGCTGTGCATGGACCGCCTGGACCGCAAGTACTCCTTCGGCGAGCGCACCACCGCGATCGCGCGGCTGGAGCGCGAGCTGGAACTGGTGGAGCTCAACCACCTGGCCGGGTTCTTCCTCGTCTACCACGAGGTGATGAAGCTGGCGGAGGAGGTGGCGCGCGAGGTGCGCGGACCCAGCCGCGCGCGCAGCGTGACGGAGCTGCCGCCGGGGCGCGGCCGCGGATCCTCGGTCGCCTCGATCATCTGCTACCTGATCGGGCTGTCGCACATCGACCCGATCCGCAACCGGCTGACGGTGGACCGCTTCCTGAACGACGGCATGCGGTCGCTGCCGGACATCGACCTCGACTTCCCGCGCGACATCCGGGAGGCGCTGATCGAGCGCGTCTACGTGAAGTGGGGCAAGGACCACGCCGCGCTCGTCGCGATCTTCCCCACCTACCGCCTGCGCAGCGCCGTCCGCGACATCGGCAAGGTGCTCGGCCTCCCCGAGACCGAGGTCGACCGCCTCGCCAAGCGCTCCAGGCCCTACGACCGCGCCTCCGAGGCCCAGCGCGAGGTGCAGCGTCAGCGCGGCGTCTCCGACGACCTGGTGGACTACGTGACCCCGGGTGCGCGCACGGCGGAGGCCCTCACCCCGCCCCTCTCCCGCTTCGCAGGAGAGGGGGCCGGAGGGCGTGACGCCGCTCCGTCTGCCTCCGCTCGGCGCGAGCGCCGCGAGCCGCCGGTCCCCGGGGAGCCCGAGGGCGCGCTCG
This sequence comes from Dehalococcoidia bacterium, assembly GCA_050249515.1. GTDB lineage: Bacteria > Chloroflexota > Dehalococcoidia > UBA2979 > UBA2979 > SHYQ01. The sequence goes on from JBFWQJ010000150.1 coordinate 3,627, forward strand.
AGCAGCGCGAGGCGGACGCGCGCGCGCTCCTCGCGACGCCGAACGCGGAGGACCGCGCGTGGGCGTATCTGTCCGAGATGTCGGCGCAGCTCGCGGGCTTCCCGCGCCACCTCTCGCAGCACGTGGGCGGGATGGTCATCTCCTCCGAGCCGTTGATCGACTGCGTCCCCTGCCAGCCCGCGCGCTGGCCGAACCGCTACCTGGCCCACTGGGACAAGGACAGCATCGACGACGCGCGGATGGTGAAAATCGACTTCCTCGGCCTCGGCATGCTCTCCGTCGTGGAGGAGTGCGTGGACCTGGTGGAGCAGCACCGACACCGCATCGTCGACCTGTCGCGCATCAACATGGCGGACGACGTGGTGTACGACGAGATCTGTCGAGGCGACACCGTGGGCGTCTTCCAGATCGAGTCACGCGCGCAGATCGCCATGCTCCCGCGCACGCAGCCGCGCACCCTGGACGACCTCACGGTGCAGGTGTCCATCGTCCGCCCGGGGCCGATCGTCGGCGGGGCCGTGAACCCCTACGTGCGCCGTCGCGAGGCACGCCGCCGCGACCCCAACCACGTCATCGACATGCCGGAGTGCGTGCGTCCCGCGCTGGAGGAGACGCTGGGCGTGGTGCTGTTCCAGGACCAGGTGATCGAGGTCGCCAAGCGCATGGGCGGCTTCAACGCCGGCGAAGCGGAGACATTCCGTCGCGCCATGAGCCGCAAGCGCTCCGCCGCGATCATGGAGCGATACCGCGAGCAGTTCATGACCGGCGCCGCGGACCGCGGCGTGGACGCCGCGACCGCGACCACGATGTTCGAGAACCTGCTGGGCTTCGCGGAGTTCGGCTTCCCGAAGTCGCACGGCGCGGCCTTCGGGCTCCTCGCCTACCAGTCCACGTGGCTGAAGCACTACTACGCGCCGGAGTATCTGTGCGCGCTGCTGAACGAACAGCCCATGGGCTTCTACCCGCCCCACGTGCTGACGAAGGACGCGCAGCGCCACGGCGTCGCCGTGCGACGGCCGGATGTGAACCGCAGCGCCGCGCGCTGCACCGTGGAGGAGATCACACCCGACGACGCGCAGACCGACCTGCACGGCGCGATCCGCGTCGGCATCGGCTACGTGAAGGGCGTGGGCGAGGTGAGCGCGCGGCGTGTCGAGGACGAGCGACGCCGGGCCGGCGACTACCGCTCCCTGTTCGACTTCGTGCAGCGCACGGGGCTGTCGCAGGAGGCGACGACGAACCTGATCCGCATCGGCGCGTTCGATGGCCTCGGGCTGAACCGACGCGAGCTGATCTGGCAGCTGGGACTCTTTCACGGCGGGTTCGAGCAGGCCGACCTGCGTCGCCCGCGCGACCGCCAGTTGCGCCTCGCGCTCCCCACGGAGCAGGACGAGGTGCGCCTGGCGGACTTCAACGCCTACCAGCGCATGGCCGGCGACTACGCCGTGCTGCGCCTCTCGCCGGACAGCCATCCGATGCAGTTCCTGCGCGCCGGGCTGGGCGAGGGCGTCGTCTCCAGCCGCCATCTCCGGGAGCTGCCCGGCGGCCGTCACGTGGATGTCGCCGGCCTCGTCGTCTGCCGTCAGCAGCCGATGACCGCGAAGGGCATCATCTTCCTGCTGCTGGAGGACGAGTTCGGCATGCTCAACGTCCTGGTCAGCAAGGAGCTGGTGGAGGCGCAGCGCGACGTCGTCCGCACCGCGCCGTTCGTGCGCGTGCGCGGCAAGCTGGAGACGCGCGGGGGGGAGCAGCGGACGCTGGTCGCAGACACCGTGGAGCAGTTGTTCCTGCCGGAGGCGCTGACCATGCCCGCCGGGAAGAGCTGGGGCTAGCGCGCGGTCCGCAGCCGCGAGGCGAGCCAGCGCTCGATGCCGTCCTCGACGCCTGTCGCCGGCACCCACGTCGCCGTGCCGTCCGCGGCGGTCACGCCGAACTCGCCCGTCTGCGGGTAGAACGCGGCATCGAGGCGCGTCCCATCCGCGAGGGTCACGCGCAGCGCGACCACGGGCGCCTCGATCTCCCGCACGCCGCACACGAACGGGTCCAGCAACGGCTCGCGCCGCAGCGCCCCGGTCGCCAGCACCGGTGCATCGAGGACCTCGTAGGTGTAGTCCGGAGCCATGCCCGCGAGTGTACGCGCCGCGGGCGCGGAGCCCTCACCCCCCGCCCGCTCCCGCTACGCAGGCGAGGGAGCCGGAGCCTTCACCCCCGCCCTCCCCCTGGCGCAGGCGAGGGAGCCGGAGCCTTCACCCCCGCCCTCCCCCTGGCGCAGGCGAGGGGGCCAGAGCCCTCACCCCCCGCCCACTCCCGCTTCGCAGGCGAGGGGGCCGGAGGCCGGCTCGTGCGATCGTGACGCGAACCTCAGAACCCTCTCCCCTGAACGGGAGAGGGCAGGGTGAGGGGCCTCCTTCGCCTCGCGCCGCGAAGCGTGCGCGTCTCGGGGGAGCGCGAGGGCGGAGCCCTCGCTTCTCATCCCCCTTCCCGCGCAGGGAAGGGGGCAGGGGGATGGGCCGCCCCCCTCTCGCACCTCGACGCCACGCCCACGCCTCGACGCCACACTAGCCGCCGCACGCCGCCGTTGCCGGGCCGCGATGCCCCCGCGCGTATCATCGACGCCATGACCACGGGACAGCCGAACGAGGACACGCGCGCGCCGTCGCCGGAAGCGGAGCAGGCGCTGCGCCGTGCGATGGAGCTGCACGCCGGTGGCAACATCGACGCCGCGCTCGCGCAGGCCGCCGAGGTGATCGAGCGCTGGCCGGACTTCGCGCAGGCGCTGTCCTACTACGGACAGACGCTCGTCACGCGGAAGCGCCGCTTCGCGGACGGCCTCGCCGTCCTCGACCGCGCGGTCCAGGCAGGCGGGGACGACCCGTACATCCTCTACTCCGCCGCGTGGTGCCGGGAGTTCGTCGCGAACGCGATCGAGCGGCCGAAGGGCGCGCACCAGCCGGTCGCCGAGCGACCGAAGGCGCTGTACGCGAAGGCGAAGGTGGAGTTGCTACGCGCACTGGAACTCGAGTGCGACGACAAGCTGCAGGGCGACGTGGAGGACATCCTGGACGTGATCGCGAAGGCCACGGGCGAGCCGTGGGACGAAGGGCTGTACGAGCGTGCCGCACCTCGACCTCGCTGACGGCTTCCGCCTCTACTACGAGGTGCACGGCCCCGCCCTGGACGCCCCGGGCAGCGCGACGCCCGTGCTGCTGGCGCACGGCGCCGGCGGCAACGCGATGTCGTGGTGGAACCAGGTGCCGGCGCTCGCCGACCGCTACCCGGTCATCACCTTTGACCACCGTGGCTTCGGCCGCTCCCACGACGTCGAGGACGGCCCCGGGCGCATCGCCTTCGGCCCGGACACGATCGCGCTACTCGACCACCTCGGCGTGCCGCGCGTGCACTTCGTCGCGCACTCCATGGGCGGGCGCACCGCCTTCGCCGTCTACAACCGCGAGCCGGATCGCATCGCCTCGTTCACCTACTCCGGCACCAACGGCGGCGCGGTGGACGACCGCTACCGCACGATGCGTGCGGCGCTGGAGGCCGACGGGACGCTGGCGGGCACCCTGCTCTCGCGCGCCCTCGCACCCGCGTTCATCGAGGAGCAGCCCGCGCTGCACTTCCTGTACCGCCGCATCCGCGCGCTGAACCCGCCGCGTCCCGCGGACTTCCTGCGCCCCGGCGGCCGCCTGG
>JBFWQJ010000151.1:0-7289 GCA_050249515.1 Dehalococcoidia bacterium
GGTCGACCGCTACCAGCGCGGCGCGGTGCGGACGCACGTCCACACGCTGCGGCGGAAGCTGACGGCCGTGGGCTTCCAGGACGCCGTGGAGTCGCTGCGCGGCGTCGGCTACCGCGTGACCGAGGCGTTCCGGGTCTAGGCGCGCGGCCCCGGCGGAGGATCGTCGGGGTAGCGGGGGTCGGGGGTGTCGTCGGGCGGGGGCTCCTCGGACGAGCCGCCGAAGAGGCCGCCGAGGCCGGGCGGGAGGTCCTGCCCGAGCCGCGACATCTGGTCGCGGAGCTGTTGCTCCACCTCGCGCAGCTGGTCCTCCGTCACGCCCATCTGGTGCATCGTCTCGCGCACCAGCCGCTGCACCTCCGCGAAGTCGCCGCGCACCAGCGCATCGGCCACCTCGAGCTGCGTCTCGATGGCGCGGAAGCGGTCGCGGCGGTCGGAGGCGCTCTCCGTGCTGAGGATCGTGCCCATCAGGCGGGTGAAGAGGTTCGTCGTCCGGGCGATGCGGACGCGGTCGTCCGGGTCGTCGGGGAAGGTCCCCGTCACCTGCACCTCGAGGCCGGTCCGGGTGTCCGAGGCGACGTACTGCTGGGGCATGGCACCGTCCGCTGCTGCTCAGGCTGTGCGCGTGCGCGCGCTGTGGGCGCCTCGATCGTACCGCGCCGGGCAGGGAGGCGCGCCGAGACTGACGGCGCGCTGACGGCACGGGACGGCGGTGGCATGCGGTGCTTGCGACATTCTGACGATGCGCCTGAATTCAGACGTGGGGGCGGGGACTCCCTCTGCGCTTCCGTGCGGGCCGGTCGTGAATCTACTTGAGGGCCGATGCCGAGCGTCGGGCGGCCCCCTGGGCACCGACCACGAGCGTCGGACGCCCGGACGCTTCATTGCGGAGGAGTCGCAGAGATGGCTGACGGGGCGGAACGGCAACTCGTGGTCTTCGACCTCGCGAACGAGGTCTACGGCATCAACATCGGCACGGTGCGCGAAATCATCCGCATGCAGACCGTGACCTTCGTGCCGGACGCGCCGGAGTTCGTGAAGGGCGTGATCAACCTCCGCGGGCGCGTGATCCCGGTGGTGGACCTGCGCAAGCGCTTCGGCCTGCCGGTGACGGAGCCGACGCCGGAGAGCCGCGTGCTGGTGGTGGACATCGCCGGCAACGACATCGGCGTGATCGTGGACGCGGTGACGGAGGTGCAGCGCATCGCCGAGGCGTCCGTGGAGCCGGCGGCGGCGCTGGTCACGACCGAGGACTCCTACTACATCGAGGGCATCGCGAAGGTGGACGACCGCCTGCTGATCCTGCTCGACCTGGACCGCGCGCTGGGCGCGGCGGTGCGCCGCTCCGGTGGCGCGGAGGCCGAGACCTCGGCCGAGAGCGTCGCGGCGTAGCACGCGGCCCCGGGGCAAGGACGAACCGGAAGGCAGGGACGGATGGCTGGGCCAAGCGACATCAGCGCGGATGAACTGAAGGTCTTCATGCAGGAGGCGGAAGGCCTCCTGGAGCTGCTGGACGAGGACATCGTCCGCCTGGAGCAGCAGGAGGAGAGCGACGAGCTCCTGCAGGAGATCTTCCGCGCGGCACACACGCTGAAGGGCTCCAGCGGGATGCTGGGCTTCGAGGCGATGGCGCACCTGACGCACGCGATGGAGGACCTCCTGGACCGCGTGCGCAAGAAGACGCTCGCGGTGTCGCCGGCGATCATCGACGCGCTCCTGATGAGCCTCGACGGGCTGAAGATCCTCTGCGACAACATCGGCGCGGAGGAGGAGACCCCGGTCGACGTGGACCCGATCGTGGAGGCGCTGCGCGCCGCCGCGGCGGGCGGCGCCGCCCCGGTGGCCGCAACGGCCGCCACGCCGGCGCTCGCCGCCACGGTCGCCTCGGACGCGGCGCTGGTGGCGCGTGCGGAGCAGGCCGCCGTCGAGGGGCGCACGCCGCACCTGGTGACGGTGCAGATCCGGCCGGAGAGCGACTGGGCGGCGGTGCGCTGCTTCCAGATCCTGAACTCCCTGGACCGCGCGGGCGAGGTGATCGTCTCGATCCCGTCCCAGTCCGACATCGAGTCGGAGCAGGTGGGGCACACGCTGGAGCTCCTGTTCGCGACGGACCGCCCGATCGAGGAGGTCGTGGCGACCATCGAGGGCGTGGAGGACGTGCAGACGGTCACGGCGGAGCCGTGGGTCGCGGGCGCAGAGGCGCCGGCGGCCGCGGACGCGCCCGGCACGAACGTGGTGGAGATCGACCAGGCGCGGAAGTCCAAGGCGGCGCAGGAGTCGCTGGCCTCGGCGGCGCAGAAGGTCGAGGGCCTGCAGACGACCGTGCGCATCGATGTCGAGCAGCTCGACGCGATGATGAACATGGTCGGGGAGCTGGTGATCGACCGGACGCGCGTCTCGCAGCTGTCCAAGCTCCTCGGCGGGCGGTTCAAGGACGACGAGTACGTCCGCTCGCTGGGCGAGACCGCCACGCACATCGAGAAGGTCGTGGACGAGCTCCACGAGAACATGATGCGCGTGCGGATGCTGCCGGTGGGGCTGCTGTTCAGCAAGTTCCCGCGGCTGGTCCGCGACCTGGCGCGCAGCATGGACAAGAACATCCGGCTGGAGATCGAAGGTGAAGACACCGAGATCGACCGGTCGGTGATCGAGAAGATCAAGGACCCGCTGGTCCACCTGATCCGCAATGCGGCCGACCACGGCATTGAGACGGCGGAGGAGCGGCGGGCGGCCGGCAAGCCGGAGCTCTCCATCCTGCGCCTGGTCGCCCGGCACGAGCAGGGCCAGATCGTCATCTCGCTGGAGGACGACGGCCACGGCATCGACGCCGAGCGCGTGAAGGCGAAGGCGGTCGAGCGCGGCGTCATCTCCGCGGAGAAGGCGGCCCGCATGAGCGACGAGGAGGCCGTGGGCCTCATCTTCGCCCCGGGCCTGAGCACCGCCGCGAAGACGACCGAGGTCTCCGGTCGTGGCGTGGGCATGGACATCGTCCGCCGCGACATCGAGGCGCTGAAGGGCCACGTGGAGGTGGACACGGAGCTGGGGCGCGGGACCACGTTCCGCCTGCGGCTGCCGCTGACGCTCGCCACGATCCGGGGGCTCCTGGTGTCGTGCGGCAAGACCACGTACGCCATCCCGCTGAACTACGTGCAGGAGACGCTGCGTCCCGACCCGTCGCAACTGAAGACGGTCAGCGGACGGTCAGTGCTCTCCCTCCGCACGCGGAACGCGGTGATGTCGATGATCTGGCTGGACGAGTCGCTGGGCGTCGACGCCGACCGCACCGCGCCTCGCGACGACCCGTATGTGGTCGTCGTGCGGGCGGGTGACGGGGAGCGGGAGCGTCCGGTGGCGATCGCGGTGGACCGGCTGATCGACCAGCAGGACATCGTGGTCAAGTCACTGAGCGGATACCTGGGCCGCGCGCGAGGGATCGCGGGGGCCAGCATTCTGGGCGACGGGCAGGTCGTGCTCATCGTCGACATCGCATCCCTGATCAAGGCGTCGCAGCGGGCGGCGGACGTCGCGGACGCGGCGTAGGAAGGAGCCGGCCATGAGTGATCCACTGCTGGGGCCGTGGGCTGACCTGGTGAACATCGGCACGCGCAAGGCGATGGCCGGCCTGTCGCAGATGATCGGGAGCGACATCGACGTGACGTCGCTCACGCTGCGGCGGGTGCCGGTGGCGGAGATCTCGGGGCTCTTCGGAGGCCCGGACACGGAGGCCGTGGGCATCTACCTGACCGTCAGCGGAAGCGCGGACGGGCACCTGATGCTCATGTACGAACCGAAGATCGCCTGCGCGTTCATCGACCTGCTGATGGGCGAACCGCCGAAGACCACGCAGCACATCGACGGGATGGGCCGTTCGGCCCTCGGCGAGATGGGCAACATCATCGGCGCGTTCTTCCTGAGCGCGATCGCGGACGCGACGGGACTGTACCTGACCCCGTCGCCCCCGACGGTGATGACGGACATGGCCGGCGCGCTGCTGGACGTGGTGACGTCCGACATCCTGCTGACGCAGGACGAGACGTACCTGGCGGAGGCGACGTTCCTCACGCAGGGGCATGACGTTTCCGGCGTGTTCATGGTCATGCCGACGGAGGAACTGCTGGACGCGCTGCTGACTGCCACGAAGGCGGCGTAGCCGTGGTCACAAGCGTCATGGAGACCACGCTGAGCCTCGGCGAGTGGGCTGTCTCGAACGATCGGGACGCTGTGCTCACCTGCCTGGGGCTGGGCTCCTGCGTCGCGTTCATCGCGTACGACCCGGTCGCGCGCGTGGGCGGGATGGCGCACATGGTGCTGCCGGACAGCACGCAGGGGCGCGCCACGGCCCGGTCCGAGGCGAAGTTCGTGGACGTGGCGGTGCCCCTGGTGATGCAGGAGCTGACCGCGCTGGGGGCGCTGAAGGCGCGCATGCAGGTCTCGCTGGTGGGCGGGGCGGCCATGCTGCCGGTCCGCAGCGGGATGGAGCAGATGAACATCGGCGCCCGGAACGCCGCCGCGGCGCATGCCGCCGTGAAGGCGCAGGGGTTGCGGGTGCGGCTGGAGGACCTGGGAGGCACCCAGGGGCGGACCGTCCGCCTGGCGGTGCGCACCGGTGAAGTGACGATCTCGACCGCGCGAACGCTTCGCGCCGAGGCAGCGTGAGCGGCTGGAGGAACTGACAATGGCGAAGGTGTTGATCGCGGACGACGCGGCCTTCATGCGCATGAAGAGCGCGAACCTCGTCAAGGAGCTCGGCCACGACGTGGTCGAGGCCGCCGACGGGGCCGAGGCGGTGGCGCTGTACAAGCAGCACCACCCGGACGCCGTGCTGCTGGACATCACGATGCCCGTGATGGACGGCATGGAGGCGCTCAAGGAGATCCTGGCGTCCGACCCGAACGCGAAGGTCGCGATGGTCACGGCCATGGGCCAGCAGCAGATCATCATGGAGGCGATCAAGAGCGGCGCGAAGGACTTCGTGGTGAAGCCGTTCGACGCCGACCGCATCCAGTCCGCGCTGTGGAAGCTCGTCGGCTAGGAGCATCGCGATGCCGCTGACATCCGCGCGCCCGCCGGGCGCGAAGATCCGCGCGGTCCTCGTCGACGACTCGGCGACGATCCGCTCCGTCCTCCGGCGCAAGCTGGAGGCGGACGGGACGATCGAGGTCGTGGGGACCGCGAGTGACGGGCTGGAGGCGCTGGACCTGATCGCACAGGCGCGCCCCGACGTGGTCACGCTCGACATCGAGATGCCGCGGCTGGACGGGCTGAGCACGCTGCAGCGACTGATGGCGACGCAGCCGACGCCCGTGGTCATGGTGAGCAGCCTGACGCGCGAGGGCGCCGACGCGACGATCCGCGCGCTGGAGTTGGGCGCCGTCGACTTCATCGAGAAGCCGGCGCTGGCGACGGGCGTGGGCGCCGTGGCGGACGACCTGATCGCGAAGGTGCGCCACGCCGCGCACGCGCGGGTGGTGACGCCGGCGGCCGCGCCGCTGACCCCCCGCCCCGCCGCGCCGCGGTCGTCGTTGGGCGAGCGGTGGCGCAAGCGCATCGTCGTCATCGGTGCGTCCACGGGCGGGCCGCAGGCGGTGCGCCGCGTGCTGACGGCGCTCCCGGCGGGGATGCGCGTGCCGGTCGTGGTGGTGCAGCACATGCCCGCGGGCTTCACGCGGTCGCTGGCCGAGCGCCTCAACGACCTCGGCCCGCTCAAGGTGCGCGAGGCCGAGGCGGGGATGGCGCTGACGCCGGGCGAGGTGCTGCTGGCGCCGGGGGGCTACCACCTGACGTTCGACCGCCACGGCGTGGCGGCGCTGAACCAGGAGCCCACGGAGCTGGGCGTGCGCCCCGCGATCAACGTGACTATGGCCTCGATCGCGCAGATCCCGCTGGCGAACCCGGTGGGGGTCATCCTCACCGGCATGGGGAGCGACGGCACGCGCGGCGCCGGGCTGATCAAGGCGGCCGGGGGCACCGTGCTCGCGGAGGCGGAGGCGACGTGCGTCGTCTACGGCATGCCACGCGCGGTCTTCGAGGCCGGCTACGTGGACGAGGTGTACCCGCTGGACGCGATGGCCGAGGGCATCGCGCGGCAGGTGCGGGACGTGGCCGCGCGCTCGGCGTAGCGGACGGGACGGGCGGCCGGGAGACGGCCGAAGGAGACACGGTCATGGATGACGCGACGTTCACGCAGCTGAAGCGCAGCCTCGCGAAGCTGCTCGACCTCGACCTGGACGGCTACAAGCAGCCGCAGATGCGCCGCCGCATTGAGACGTTCGTCACGAAGCACGGCAATGACCCGGTCGCGTTCATCGACCGGCTGCCGAAGGACCCGGAGCTGCTCCAGGCGACGCGCGACATGCTGACGATCAACGTCACAGAGTTCTTCCGCGACCGCGCGCAGTGGGACCGGCTGGAGGGCACCGTGCTGCCCTCGCTGGTGAAGCAGCGCAACGCGCTGAAGATCTGGAGCGCCGGCTGCTCCCACGGGCAGGAGCCGATCTCGCTGGCGATCCTGCTGGACGAGGCGGGCGCGCTGCGCCGCTCCAGCATCCTGGCGACGGACTTCGACCACGCGGCGCTGGCGCGCGCGAAGGCCGGCGGCCCGTACACGCAGGACGAGGTGCGCGGCATCTCGCCGAAGCACCTGTCCACGTACTTCACGGCGAAGGACGGCAAGTACGTCGCCGACCCGAAGCTGCTGAAGCAGTCGACCTACCGTGAGCTGAACCTGCTGAAGGACCGCTTCGCGAACGACTTCGACCTGATCGTCTGCCGCAACGTGATGATCTACTTCGAAGCGGACGTGAAGGCGGCGCTGATCCGCCGATTCCGCGAGGCGCTGCGCCCCGGCGGCGTGCTGTTCATCGGCGCGACCGAGGCGCTGCTGGGCGCCGATGCGGAGGGGCTGACGCGACTCGGGGGGAACTTCTACGCGCGCGCGGAGGAGGCGAAGACCGGCCGGCTGGTCGCCTGACCGGTCTTCGTCGGCTTCGGCCGCGGGGCTAGGCCTCCGCGGGGTGGACCAGCAGCACCGGCACGCCGTCCAGGTGTCGCAGCACGTGGTCGGCGACGGAGCCGAGGACGGTGCGCTGCAGCCCGGAGCGGCCGTGCGTGGACATGACGACCACGTCCACACCGCGCGCGGTCGCCTCCTCCACGATGCGGTCACCGGGGAGGCCTTCGAGGACGACGGTCTCGACGTTCTTCAGCCCGGTCGCCTCCAGCGCCGCCTTCGCGTCGGCGAGGTGCTTCTCCGCTTCCTCGCGCTGCGCGGCGACGATCTGCTCGGCGATGTC
>JBFWQJ010000152.1:0-7249 GCA_050249515.1 Dehalococcoidia bacterium
GATGCCACGTCGTTGCGCGGTGAAGACGCGATCACGGTGCATGACGACGGTGATCAGCGGGCGTTGCGACTTCCGAAAAAAAGCCGCTCATCCACACGCATTGCGCTTGTTGGTAAGTGCATCCGTGTTAGCATTTTGCGAACAACCGGGGCCATTGTTTCTGTGAGGTGCAAACAAATGGTCGCTGCAAAGAAGCCTGCTGCTAAGCCCGCTGCGAAGCGCGCTGCTGCCAAGCCCGCCGCCAAGCCCGCTGCGAAGCGCGCTGCGGCGAAGAAGCCCGCCGCGAAGCCCGCGGCGAAGCGCGTCGCGGCGAAGAAGCCCGCCGCGAAGCCCGCGGCGAAGCGCGTCGCGGCGAAGAAGCCTGCGGCGAAGCCCGCGGCGAAGCGCGTCGCGGCGAAGAAGCCCGCCGCGAAGCCCGCGGCGAAGCGCGTCGCGGCGAAGAAGCCTGCGGCGAAGAAGCCCGCGGCGAAGCGCGTCGCGGCGAAGAAGCCTGCGGCGAAGCCCGCGGCGAAGCGCGTCGCGGCGAAGAAGCCGGCGGCGAAGAAGCCCGCGGCGAAGCGCACGGCTGCGAAGCCCGCGGCGAAGCGCGTGGCCGCGAAGAAGCCGGCGGCGAAGAAGCCCGCTGCGAAGCGCGCCGCGAAGAAGGCCTAGTCCGGACCGCTCGGACACACAGGACGCCCCCGGGGAGACCCGGGGGCGTTCTGTTTCCTCCGCCCGGTTCCCGTACTCCCCGTCACCGCGCTTTCGCCTCCCTCGCGCTTCCTCGCCGCACGGCGGGCCGGTGGTACCATGACGCGGCTCCGAGGGCAGCCTGCCGGGCGCCCGGGGCGCACCCACGCACTCCGCCCGCGCGACCGGAGCCTCCGCTGCTGCAGCCACACCGACACGACGACCTGCACCTCTACAACAGCCTGACCCGCGCCGTGGAGCCCTTCGAGCCGATCCACGACCGCCAGGTCTCCATGTACGTCTGTGGCATCACGCCGTACGACGTCGGCCACCTCGGCCATGCGCTCGTCGCCGTCGCGTTCGACACGCTCCGCCGATGGCTGGAGTTCAACGCGTACGAGGTGCACCACATCCAGAACATCACCGACATTGACGACGACATGGTGCGGAAGTCGCGCGAGCTGGGGATCAGCATCGCGGAGCTCACGGACCGCAACCACGCCATCTACCTGCATGAGATGGACGCGCTGAACGTCCAGCGCCCGGACGCCTACCCGCGCGTCTCCGAGACCATCCCCGAGATCGTCGCGATGGTGGAGCGGCTGATCGCGGACGGCCACGCGTACGAGGTGGACGGCTACGTGTTCTTCGACGTCACGACGGCGCCGCGCTTCGGCGCGCTGGCCGGGCTGTCGCTGGACGAGCTGCTGACGTTCAAGAGCGACTCCATGCCGGCGGAGCCCGCCGAGCTGAAGCGTCACCCGCTGGACTTCCTGGTCTGGCAGCCGTGCGCGGACGAAGGCGCCACGTTCGCCTCGCCGTGGGGGATGGGCCGGCCGGGCTGGCACATCGAATGCTCCGCCATGGCGCAGAAGGCGCTGGGCGCGCGGCTGGACATTCATGGCGGCGGCAAGGACCTCCGGTACCCGCACCACGACTCCGAGATCGTGCAGTCCGAGTACGCCACGGGGCAGGCGCCGTACGTGAACGTCTGGATGCACAACGGCACCGTCGGCCTCGCCGGCGAGAAGATGTCGAAGTCGCTCGGCAACCTGGTGAAGGTGAGCGAGCTGATCGAGCGCGGCCACACCGGCAACGGCATCCGGCTGCTCATGCTCTCGCACCGCTACCGCGACGACCGCGACTTCGATGAGGGCGCGCTGGACCGCGCGGAGGAGCAGGCGCGGCTGCTGGAGCGCGCGGCGCGCGCCGCCGGCGGCCCGCCCGACGCGCTGCGCGTGCAGCCTCGACGTGTCGAGTTCCAGGACGCGATGGACGACGACCTGGACACGCCGCGCGCGATCGAGGTGCTGCTGTCCATCGCGCGCGACCTGGAGGCGGGCACGATCGCCGGCGAGACCGGCGTCGCGACGCTCATCGAGCTGGGCGAGGTGCTCGGCCTACGGCTCCGCTCCGAGTAGCGCGCCGCACGCCGCGCACATCGAAGGGCAATGCGATCGCAAGGTCGCGCCGTGCTCGCTCCCTATACTGGCCTCATGTCACGCGATGACCGCCTGGCGCGTCTCTCACGCGACCACCACCACGCGCTGGTGCTGGCGCTGCGTATCCAGCGCGAGCTCTCCACGGCCGACGAGACGGCTGCGGGGGCGCTGCTGGCGGATGCCGTGCGCTTCTGGTCGGCCGGCCTGCAGCCGCACATCGAGGTGGAGAACGAGGCGCTGCTGTCGCGCATCGCCGCGCACGGCGACGAAGGGCTCGCGCTCGCCGGACGGCTGCAGCGCGAGCACCGCGAACTGGATGAAGCGATGACGGGCGTGCGCAACGGCGGCGGCGCGGGGCAGGACCGCCGCGCCGCGCTCGACCGCTTCGGGACGCTCCTCGGTGCGCACATCCGCTGGGAGGAGCGCGAGCTCTTCGAGTGGATGCAGCGGACGCTCAGCGCGGACGACCTGCGCGAGGCGGGCGAGGTCTTCGCGACGCGGCTCCCCGCGCAGCCGGTCGCCTGCCCCACGCCCCAGACGCTGTAGCCACGCCGCGCGCCGTGCGCCGCGGTCACCGTGAGGTCGAGGCGTTGAAGCGGGGCGGCCCATCCCCCTGCCCCCTTCCCGGCGCGGGAAGGGGGATGAGAAGCGAGGGCTCCGCCCTCGCGCTCCGCCGGGGACCGTGCGTGCTGCGCCGCACAGACGGAGAGCGACCTCTCCGCCCTCGGTCACGCGCCCCTCGCCGCCACGCCACGAGGGGTGCACCACCCTCGCAGCGCGGGCGACTACTCGCGCGGCGGCGTGGAGGGCGGGGCGTCGCTCGAGGTGTCGGGTGCGGTGGGGGGCGGCTCCGGGGCGAGCGGGGCGGGGCGGCGCAGCTCCTGCTCGGCCGCGTCGACGAGCGGGCGGATGGCGGGCGGGATCACGCGGTTCGCCGCGAAGCGCGCGCCGGTCTCCGCCACGCGCTTCAACTCCTCGTCGTGCGTCTGCACGTAGTCCTTCGCCTGCTGCGCGGCGCGCTCCACATGCGGGCGCGCGGCCTCCGCGGCGGCCCGCGCCTGCTGGGCGCGCAGTTCCACCTCCGGCTTCGCGCGGGCGGCGATGTTCCGCGCCATGCGTCCGAGGATGCCACCGACGCGCGCGGCCTTCTGCTCCAGTCGCTCCGCCTCGTCCGGCACGTGGGGCGGTGGGGCGGGCGCCTCTGCGGGCGTCTCGGCGTCGGGGGCCGGGGCCGCGTCGTCCGCGGCGCTGCCGTTCGCCGCGCGCGCGGCCGCCAGGCGATAGCGGAAGTCGCAGTACGTGGCGCCCTGCATGATCGTCTGCGTGCGCTCCAGGTGGAGCGCGTCCGAGTAGCCCTCCGACAGCGCGAAGTCGCGGCTGCAGGAGAGGATGAACCCCAGGTCCTCCGCGCCCATGCGGCGGTACATCTCCGCGAAGCGGCAGCCGGTGACGTTGAAGTCCAGCGCCTCCCCATCCTCGCGCAGGGTGGTGATCTGCAGGTCGCCGCCGGCGCCGCTCCACGTGTCCTTCACGTGGTGGAAGCCCTCCAGATCGCGTCGCTGCAGCGCCTCCGCGACGGCATGCCCCTGCTCGCGCGCGATCGTCTCGATCGTCTCGCGAGCGATGCGATGCGCGGCCTCCCGGCCGAGTTCCTGCTCCATCCGCCGGATCAGCGGGATGAGCACCTCCGCCTCGATCCCGCGGCGTTGGAGCAGCGTGATCGTCGCGCGGACGGCCTCGGGCTGGTGGCCCTCGGGGCGCTCGTCGTCGGGGTCGGGGGGATGGTGGTGCGTCACGGTCGCCGCTCTCTCGTCGTGCCGGCGGACGCACGATGCGCGCGCCACGCCGCCATCACCTGATCGTCGTGCACGAAGGCAAGCGGCGGCAGGTCGTCGGGGGCGAACAGCGCCACCTCGATCGCCTCGTCGCCGGCCGCCGGCGTCCCGCCGGTGATGGATCCAGCGTACGCGATGAAGATCACGGGCTCTCCCGGCTCGCTCCACGCGCCGAGGAGCGCCTCGACCGCCACCTCCACGCCGGCCTCCTCGCGCGCCTCGCGCGCCGCGGCCGCCTCCAGCACCTCGCCGGCGTCCACGAAGCCGCTCGGGAACGCCCAGCGCCCCAGCGCCGGATCATGGTTGCGCCGGACGAGGAGCACCCGCCCCGCCGTGTCCGTCACCACCACGCCCACGGCCACCTTCGGGTCGCGGTACCACGTGTAGCCGCACGCCTGGGCAGCGCAGCGGAGGGGCGCGGCGTCGCCCGGCGGCATCGCGGCGCCGCAGCGCGGGCAGAAGCGGGGCGGCGGCTGCAGGGCCATCGGCGCTCCGGGCGTCCTAGATGAACATCACGACCCGGCGGAAGCGCTCCAGCGAGCGCCCATCCGGGTCACGCCAGAACGTGCGCATCCGCTGGATGAACTCGTCGTCGGTGGGGAACTGGCTCGGGTGGGCCAGCAGCGCCTGGATCTTCAGCTCCAGCAGATCGCTGATGTCCACGTCGAAGTTGGGCTCGTTCGCGCCCCACAGGTACAGCTCGCGCACCTTGTGCGGGCGCAGGCCGGCCTCGATGTGCTCCGGGAAGTTGAGGCGGTCGCGCGCGGCGGGGTACACCGCGTCCACCGTGGCGAGGCCGGTCGCGCGGTGGTCGCTGTGGTTCACGAAAGAGTTGTTGATGATCACCGGCTCCGGGTCGTGCGTGTAGACCGCGTACGGCTGGAACTCCCGGATCTCGCGCACGATCGCGCCCAGCAGCTCGCGGCCCCCGACCAGTTCGCCGTCCGTGAAGTGGAGGTAACGCACGTCCGCGACGCCGAGGAGCGCGGCGGCGTCGCGCTGCTCCTGCTCGCGCGTCGCCACCAGCCGCTCCGGGGTGAACGACGGGTCGTCGGAGCCTTTCGATCCGTCGGTGACGACGAGGTAGCGGACGTGCCAGCCCGCGCGCGCCAGCAGGGCGGAGGTCCCGGCCGCACCGAAGTCGGCATCGTCCGGGTGCGCGGCCACCACGAGCGCCCGGCGGAACTCGCCCGCCGCCTGGTCCGGCTCGCCCGGATGCTCACGTCCGAACAGGTCCTCGAGTCCCGCCGCCATCTTCTCTCCTGCCCGCGACGCCCGGTGCGGCGTCGGTGACATGGTAGCCCGCGAGGGTGGGGGGTTCCCGCCCTCGCGCTGCCGCCCGCGGAGGGGGCCCGGCGCACGGCCGCGGTGCCGTCGAGGCTTGACGGGTTGTGGATAAGCCCGTATGTTCCGAACAGAACATATGTGCACGGAGGCTGCCGTCACCATGCGGTGACCTCCGCGTACCCGCCGAAGGGGAGCGCGCATGCCCGAGGGACTGTCGGAGAAGCAGCAACTGATCCTCGAGTTCCTCGAGCAGTTCATCAGCGAGCACGACTACCCGCCCTCGATCCGCGACATCCAGAACGGGTGCAACATCTCCTCCACCTCCGTGGTGGACTACAACCTGAAGCGGCTGGAGGAGAAGGGCCTGATCCGCCGTGACCGGGAGGTCTCGCGCGCGATCGAGCTGCTGAACGGGCAGGGGGAGCGCCGCCGCCGCACCGTCGCGGTGCCGCTGCTCGGCCGCATCGCCGCCGGCATCCCGATCCCCACGCACCCGGACCAGGTGGCGCCGGAGGACCTCATCGAACTGACCGAGGAGCAGGCGGGCGGCCGCGGCAACCTCTTCGCGCTGCGCGTGCAGGGCACGTCCATGATCGACGCGCTCATCAACGACGGCGACATCGTCGTCCTGGAGCCGCGCGAGGTGGCGGACCCCGGCGAGGTGGTCGCCGCGTGGATCGAGGACCGGGGCGAGACGACGCTCAAGCGGTACTACCCGGAGGGCGCGAAGGTGCGCCTGCAGCCGATGAACTCCACGATGGAGCCGATCTACGAGGACGCGGACAACGTCCACGTGCAGGGCCGCGTGGTGGCGACGATTCGCGCGTTCTAGGCGGATTTCCCCCCGGCCCGGTCGTCCGGCGGGGTGTAGGCTGGAAGCCGTGACCGCGCAGCCCACCTCCCCGGACGCCTCAGCCTCGGATGCCACGCCTCTGCTGGCGGTGCGGCACCTGACCGCGGCCTACCGCACCGGCGACGGCGTGCTGCCCGCCGTGCGTGACGTCTCGTTCGACCTGCACGCGGGCGAGGTGCTCGCGCTCGTCGGGGAGTCCGCCGCCGGCAAGACCACCGTCGCCCAGGCGATCCTCGGGCTGCTCCCCTCCCAGGCCACGATCGAGGGCGACGTCCAGTACCGGGGCGCCTCGCTCAGCGGCATGACCGACGAAGAGCTCCGCCGGGTCCGCGGGGAGGACATCGCGATCATCTTCCAGAACGCGCTCGCCTCGCTCACGCCGACCCTCGCGATCGGCGACCAGCTCGCCGAGGTGTACCGCGCCCACCGCAACATGGACCAGGCGACCGCGCGCGGCGCGGCGATCGAGGTGCTGCGCACGGTGCTGCCGGACCCCGAGCGCGTGGCGGAGGCGTTCCCCTTCCAGCTCTCCGGCGGCATGGCGCAGCGCGTGATGATCGCCATGGCGACCGCGCTCAAGCCCTCCGTGATCATCGCGGACGAGCCGACCTCCTCGCTGGACCCGGCCGTTCGCGTGGAGACGCTCGACCGCCTGGAGGGACTGCGCAACGAGGGCGCGGGCGTGCTGCTGATCACGCACGACTTCGGCGTCGTCGCGCGCCTCGCGGACCGGGTGGCGGTGATGTACGCCGGCGCGGTGGTGGAGACGGGCGACGTGCGCACGATCTTCCGCCGGCCGCGGCACCCGTACACCTTCGGCCTGCTGCAGAGCCTGCCGTCCATCGCGCGGCGCGGCCAGCTGGTGCCCATGCGCGGGCAGCCGCCCGACCTGGCGACCATGGGCCCGGAGTGCCCGTTCCTGCCGCGCTGCTCGAAGGCGATCACCCAGTGCCGCGTGGAGGTCGCGCCCGGCCTGGAGGTCGCCGATACCGGCGTCGAGGGCCACATGGTTGCGTGCTACAACCCGATGCAGGTGGACCGCGCCGAGGTCTCCTAGCCCCCTCGACGCGAGGCGGTGCGCTCCGTCGCTGGAGCGCATCCACAGCATCGAACAGCCGGAGCGGTAAGCGGGGCGGCCCCATCCCCCTGCCCCCTTCCCCTGC
>JBFWQJ010000153.1:0-7178 GCA_050249515.1 Dehalococcoidia bacterium
CCAAGATCGGCGCGAAGCGTGACGGCACCCTCGTCGCGGCGGAGGTCCACCTGGCGTACGAGTCGGGCGCCTTCCCCGGCGCCCCCGTCCCGGGCGGCGCGCGCACCGCGCTGGCGCCGTACGAGATCCCGCACCACTACGTGCAGGGGTACGAGGTGGTGGTGAACAAGCCGAAGGTCGCCGCGTACCGCGCCCCGGGCGCGAACCAGGCCGCCTTCGCCGTGGAGTCCGTGCTGGACGAGATCGCGGAGCAACTGGGCATGGACCCGCTGGAGATCCGCATGAAGAACGCCTCGAAGGAGGGCACCCGCCGCTCCGAGGGCGTCCCGCACGGCAACATCGCCACGCAGGAGGTGCTCCGCGCGGCGCAGCAGAGCCCGCACTACCGCTCCGAGCTGCAGGGCACGAACGTGGGCCGCGGCGTGGCCAGCGGCTACTGGTTCAACGGCGGCAACGACTCCGCCGCCTACGCCACGCTCAACGCCAACGGCACGGTCACGCTGATCACCGGTTCCGTGGACATCGGCGGGCAGCGCGCGAGCCTCGCGATGCAGTTCGCGGAGACGATGGGCATGCCGTACGAGGACATCGGCTCGTTCGTGGGCAACACGGAGTCGATCGGCTTCACGGCGAACACCGGCGGCAGCCGCACCACCTTCGCCACGGGCTGGGCGGTGTACGAGGCGGCGCAGGACATCAAGCGCCAGCTGGTGCAGCGCGCGGCGCAGATCTGGACGGTCGACCCGTCCTCGGTCGCCTACGACGACGACGGCGTCATCCGCGGGCCCGAGGGCAAGGAGCTGACGCTCAAGCAGATCGCAGCGCAGTTGAGCGCCACGGGCACGCAGGTCCAGGCGCACGCCGCGGTCAAGCCCGGCGGCGTGGGCGCGGCCCTCGCCACGCACATCTGCGACGTGCACGTCGACCCGGACACGGGCAAGGTCACCGTGCTCCGCTACACGGCGGTGCAGGACGTCGGTACGGCGATCCACCCCTCCTACGCGGAGGGGCAGATCCAGGGCGGCGCCGTGCAGGGCATCGGCCAGGCGCTGAACGAGGAGTACGTCTACAACGACAACGGCGTGATGCTGAACTCCAGCTTCCTGGACTACCGCATGCCGGTGGCGAACGACCTGCCCGAGATCGAGACCGTCCTGGTGGAGTCGCCGAACCCGGGCCACCCGTACGGGGTCCGCGGCGTCGGCGAGGTGCCGATCGTGCCGCCGCTGGCCGCCGTGGCGAACGCGATCTACGACGCGATCGGCATCCGGGTGCGGCACCTGCCGGCCTCGCCGACCGTCCTGCTGGAGGAGCTGCTCGCCCGCGACGGCAAGTAGCCCCCTCTCGCGGCCTGTGCATCGTGGGCCCGGCGCCTGTCCTCCAGGGGGCAGCGTCCGGGCCCGCAGCGTGTCAGCCGTCCGGCCGTGCCATCACGAGCGGCATATACTCCCACGCACCGGTCGGGCCGGAGCCCGACCGCATCGGACGGAGGTCTGCCGTGCCCCTTCACTCGCTCCGCCAGGTGACGATCGGCGTCCCGAACGTCGCGGACACCGCCGCGTACTACGAGCAGTTCGGCCTGGTCCCGAGCGGCGAGGGCCGCTTCCGCACGTCCGACGGCGGCGACCAGCTCCGCCTGGTCGAGTCGCCCGTGCGCCGTCTCGTGGAGATGAACATCGGCGTGGACGACCCGGACGACATCGCCCGGATCGCGCGCCAGCTCGCTCGGCTCGGCGTGGACGCGAACGTCGATGAACACCGCCTGCTCGCGCTGGAGCCGCTGTCCGGGGTGCGCGCGATCGTGGAGGTCGCCCCGCCGGTGGAGCAGCCGGCGGTCGCGGCGACGCCGTACAACGGCCCCGGCCGCCTGGACCGGCTGAACAACCGGGCGCCGGGCGTGGACCGCACGGAGCGGGTGCGCCCCCGCAAGCTCGGCCACGTCGTCCTCGGCTCCACCGACCAGGCGGCGACGCAGAAGTTCTTCGCGGAGGGCATCGGCTTCAAGGTGAGCGACGAGGTGCCCGGGATGGCGGCGTTCATGCGCTGCTCCATCGACCACCACAACCTGCTGGTGCTGGACGCACCCGTGAACTTCATGCACCACACGTCGTGGCAGGTGGACGACATTGACGAGATCGGCCGCGGCGCGATGGCGATGCTGGAGGAGCACCCGGAGCGCCACGTCTGGGGGCTGGGGCGGCACCACATCGGCTCGAACTTCTTCTGGTACCTGAAGGACCCGGCGGGCAACTTCAGCGAGTACTACTCCGACATGGACTGCATCATCGACGACCAGTTGTGGAAGCCCGGCGTGTTCGAGGGCGCGAAGGGGCTGTTCAACTGGGGCCCGCCCCCGCCGCCCTCGTTCCTGGAGCCGGAGGACCTGGCGGCGCTGATGATGGGCCTGCACTCCGCGAAGTAGCGCGCGGCACGAACACGCAGGGGCGGGCCGTGAGGCCCGCCCCTGCGTGTGTCAGGCGTCAGGCGAGGACTACGTGGGGAACTGGACCTCGCTCACCGTGGGGCTGATCTGGAGCGGGGCGCCGGTGAGCGCCGCGATCTCCTCGGGCGTCCAGCCGGGGGCGTGCTCCTCGAGGGTGAACCGACCGTCCTTCACGGAGAAGACGCCGAGGTCGGTGAAGACCATGGTCACGCCGGCGGGGGCCGTCACCGGGAGCACGCAGTGCTCCAGGAGGCGCGGCCCGCCCTCGCGGGTGGTGTGCTCCATCATCACCCAGACCTGCTTGGCGCACGCGGCGAGGTCCATCGCGCCGCCGATGCCGCCCAGGTGATCCCATTCGCCCATGCTGGTGCGCCAGTTGGCGAACGAGCCGTCCTGCGCCACCTCGTAGCAGCCGAGGACGGTGACGTCGTTCATGCCGCGGCGGATCAGGGCGAAGGAGTCCGCGTGGTGGACGATCGCCGCACCCGGCACCAGGTCCACGAACTGGACGCCGGCGTTTACCACGTCCGGGTCCACGTCGTTCCCCGTCAGGATGCCGCCATACCCGATGACGCCGTTCTCCGAGGTGAAGATGATCTCCTGGTCCGGGTGGACATAACCACCGACCATCGTCGGCATGCCGACACCGAGGTTCACCAGCCAGCCCTTCGGGAAGCGGCGGGCGATGACCGCGGCGATGAAGTCGCGGCTCATCCGCTCCTTGCCGGTCTGGACGTGTGCTTCGCTCATCTCGTGCTCCTTCCCGGAAGGCCTAGGTGCGGGGGACGTCGCGGAAGTAGCCGTCCGGCGGGATCTGGACGAGCTTCTCGATCACGACTCCGGGGGTGTGGATCTGGTCGGGCGGCAGCTCGCCGGCCTCGACGATCGGCTGCTCCACCTCGACGATCGTGTGGCGCGCGCCCATCGCGAAGATCGGGTTGAAGTTGCGCGCGGCGAGCCGAAAGATCAGGTTGCCGGCGGTGTCCGCCTTCCACGCGCGGATGAAGGCGTAGTCGGCGAAGATCGCCTCCTCCATCACGTACGTGCGCCCGTTGAAGTCGCGGTGCTCCTTGCCCGTGGCGGTCAGCGTGCCGACGCCCGCGGGGGTGTAGAACGCGGGGATGCCCGCGCCGCCCGCGCGCACGCGTTCCGCCAGCGTGCCCTGCGGCACGAGCTCCGCCTCCATCTTGCCGGTGCGGATCATCTCCGCGGCGATGGACTGCTGCGAGGGGTGCGTGGGCGCCGTGAACGCCGCCGTGACCTTCCGCACCCGCCCGGCGGCGATGATGTCGCCGAGCGACTTGCGGCCGTCCGTCGCGGCGCTGGGGAAGCCGACGCCGTTGACCACGGCGTGGATGTCCTTCACGGAGGTGTAGAACAGCGCGGTGAGGAGGTTGTGCGGCGTGCCCGGCCCGAAGCCCGGCACCAGGAGCTGGATGCCGTCCGGGATGTCCGCCACGGCCTCCGCCATGGAGCTGCAGATAATCGGTCGCGCCATACGACTCCCCTCGATGCGACAGGCTTGAGCCAGCGCGGCGTTACGGCGATGCTTCGCTCGTCTTCCCGGCCGTCCGGGAAGGGCGTCGCATTGTTATCCAACGCCGCAGGGCGTAGCAATACATACGGTGATATCCCGGTCAACGGCCCGGGAGGAGCGGAAAGGACACCCCCATGGGCATGAAGGTCTTGCGGTCCAACGAGGGCGACAGCGTCAACCGCACCGGCGACGCCATCTTCATCGGCGAGGTCCGGGCGCGGAACCTGGCGGAGGGCTCGAAGGACGTCACGGCGTCCGTCGTGCAGTTCGCCGCGGGCGCCCAGACGAAGATGCACCGCCACACCAGCGACCAGATGCTGCTGGTGCTCAGCGGCATCGGCAAGGTGGGGGACACGGAGCACGAGCACGTCATTGGCACGGGCGATTCCGTGCTGATCTCGGCGGGCACGGACCACTGGCACGGGGCCGGGGACACCGGGTCGCCCATGACCCACCTCTCCGTGATGCGCGGCGACAGCCAGTCCACCGTCCTCTAGCCGCCGTCTCAACCCCCCGAGCGGGCGCGTAGCCCGCCGGAGGTGCACGCTGGAAGGGCCGAGGCGCCCGGAGCGTCCGCTCCCCGCCTCGGCCCTTCGTTTCCGCGCCGGCGGGCGCGGTACCAGGCAGGACGCCCCCGGATGGCAAGCAGGTCGAGCGAGCCGCACCCCGTCGCCGAGGCGCCCGTCACGCCGAACCCCCGGCGACACCTCATCTTCGTGCTCCTCGCCAGCTCCATGCTGGTGTTCAACTCGCAGTTCGGCATGGTGTCCGTCGCGCTGGGGCCGCTGACGGTCGACCTGGACGCCCCGCTCCGCTGGAGCGGCTGGGTGGTCACCGTCTTCATGCTCGCGCTGGTCGTGTCCATGCCCGTCGCCGGGCGGCTCGCGGAGCGCTTCGGGGCGCGCACGATGTTCGTGACCGGCTTCGCGATCTTCTCGGTCGCCTCGGTCGCCTGCGCGCTGGCGCCCAACATCTACTGGCTGATCCTGGCGCGGGCGGCACAGGGCGCGGCGGGCGGGAGCCTGCAGCCCGCGGGCACGAGCATCATCGGCGAGGTGTATCGAGGCGAGAGCCGCGTCCGCGCGATCGGGCTCTACGCGTCCACCATGCCGTTTGCGGCGGTCTTCGGGCCGGTGGTCGGCGGCATCGTGGTCGAGTGGTACGGCTGGCGGACCACGTTCGGGATGGCGGCGCCGGCCGGGCTGGTGGCCTGCGTGCTGGCGCTGCTGGTGCTGCCCGCGGGGACACGCCGCCCGATCGCGCGCCTCGACTTCCCCGGCATCGCGCTCATCGGCATCACGATCACCGCGCTCGTGCTCGCGCTGACGGAGCTGGGGCAGCACGCCGTCACGCCGGACGCACGCGTGGTGGGCGCGGCGCTCCTCGTGTTCGTCGTGGGCGCGGTGGTGCTCGTGTGGCACGAGCGGCGGACGCCGGCGCCCGTGCTCGACCTTGACCTGCTGAGCCGCCGTCCGTTCGTGGCGACGAACATCCTGTCGCTGTGCTTCGGCGCGGGGTGGATGGGGGTCGTGTCGATCGTGCCGCTGTTCGCACAGCTGGGCTACGGCATCGGCGTTGCGCAGAGCGGCACGCTGGCCGCGCCGCGCGGGCTGCTGATGGTCTCCTGCTCCGCGCTGTCATCGCTCGTGGTGCACCGCACGGGGTTTAAGCGCCCGATCCTGTTCGGCCTCCTGGGCCTCGGCTCGTCCCTGATCGTCCTGGGCCTCGGGCTGCACGATGTGCGGATCGCGGGGGTCGCGTTCAGCGACTTCTGGTGGCTGATGCTCGTCATCGGCTCGGCGGGGATCTTCTTCGGCTTCGCGAACCCCTCACTGAACAACGCGGGGATCGAGGTCGCCCCGGACCGCATCGCGGCGATCGTCGGGCTGCGCGGCATGTTCAACAACCTGGGCGGCACGCTGGGCGTCGCCGTGGCGGTGCTCATCGCCTCGCGCACGGAGGACACCGTGCAGGGGCTGCAGGCGGCGTACTACGTCCTCGGCGGGCTCGTGATCGCCGCCGCCGTGTTCGTGCCGTGGATCCCGGAGATGCGCCGTGCCACCCGTGGCCGCGAGGCGCCGGGGCGCGACGAGCAGGAGGCGGCCGGGTAGCCCGAGCCGCCTCGACGGGCCGCGCTCCGCGGACGGGCTATGGGATGCGCAGCGTCTGCCCGACGACGATGTGGTTGCGGTCGCGCAGCCCGTTCACGGCGACGATGCGCGCGGACGTGGTGTTCCAGCGCACCGCCAGCGCGCCCACGCTGTCGCCGGGGCGCACGACGTAGGTGCCGCCACCGGAGCCTCCGCCCGTCGCGCTCACCGGCAACGTGATCGACGGACCGGCCCCGCGTGGGATCGTGAGCACCTGACCCACGACGAGCAGGTTCGGGTCCGCGAGGCCATTGGTGGCCACGATCTCATCGACGCTGGTGTTCCACAGCCCGGCGAGCCGTCCGGTCGTGTCGCCGCCCTGGACGACGTACGACCGCGGGCGCGTCGGCGTGGACTTCAGCAACTCGAGGACCCGCGGGGACGTGGTGCCCAGCCGCCACACGGAGAGCGACTCCACATCCCGAGAGTAGGCCTCCGTGATGAACTCGCCCCACGCGCCGGCATCCGCGACGAGGCCCGGGCCGATCGGGTGGATCGGCAGGCCGAGCGTGGAGAGTCGGGTGGCGGCGGTGCCCAGCGCGAAGAGCGGGGTGACGCCGCCGCTGCCGGGGTCCGCACCGGCGAGACGGTACTTGGTGATGTTGCCCGGCGTGCCGAAGTCGCTCCAGTAGACCTGCGGGGCGATCGCGTTGGAGACCGCGGCGAACTCCCGCAGCGGGATCTTGTCGAACTCCCACGGGCGGGCATCGATCGTGGTCATCACGGTGGCGTTCGGCTGCGACTGGCGCAGGCGATTCGTGTACTGGAGCGCCTGAGTGCGGGTGCCGCGCCAGAAGCCGGAGTACGACTCCAGGTCGATCGAGAGGCTGCGCGCGCCGGCGGCCAGCACGGCGGCGGCCATGTCCGCCTCGCGCGTGGGGTTGGTGCCGTGCACCACGCACCACGCGTGGAACGGCACGCCACCCGCCTCGAAGAAGTCGGCGAGGCGGGCGATCTGCTGCGCGCCGCTGACGGCGATGCGGCTCGTGTCGTACTACGCCATCCAGTCCGTGCCGTCGTGCGACTTCAGCGCGACGCCCAGGCCGTG
>JBFWQJ010000154.1:0-7169 GCA_050249515.1 Dehalococcoidia bacterium
GACGCTCTTCCGATCTGCCGGCCTCCGCATCGCGCAGTTCCGCGGGCTCGTCCGGCACATCGGCGTCTCCACGCACAACCTGGAGGTGCTCCGCGCGATCATCGAATCGGACGCCTTTGACGCGGTGATGGTGGAGTACTCCGCGTTCCACCCGCAGAGTGCCGCGCTGATCGCGGCGGCGGCGGCGCGCGACCTCGGCGTGATCGTGATGCGGCCGGTCGGTGGCTCCGGGCGGACGAGCATCATGCGCGGGCAGGCGGCGCGCGGCGAGGCCGGCGCCGTCACCCCCGCGAACCTCCTGCGTCACGTCCTGTCGCATCCCGGCGTCTCCGTCGCCATCCCCGGCGCGCGGCACCCCTCGCGGGTGCGCGAGAACCTCGAGGTGCTGGCGCGGTTCGCGCCGATGCCGGCGCCGGAGCAGCGTGCGCTGGAGACGGCCGCGCTCGCGTTCGACGCCACCTAGCCCGGCCCGGGGGCGCGCGGTTCGTCCGCGTGCGGTCTATGCTCTGCCGGCCGGGCTGCCCCGGCCGCGTGCGTGCCGCGAGGGCGCGAGGAGTGGAGGCGCGAGATGCCCGGACCCGACGGTCTGCCGCTGTACAACGAATTGCCCGAGTTCGAGGGCACCGGTGAGCGATACGCGTGGGATGTCTTCGGCCAGGACAACGACATCGGCACCGTGAACTTCATCGGGCCGGAGCAGGTGAAGGCCGCGGCGTCGCTGGTGAAGCGGGGCGTGTCGATCAACCTCGACCTGCCGCTGGACCTGCCGCGGCGCGCCCCCGTGCCGGAGGGCGAGCGCGGTCGCGGGCCGATCGAGCACGTCGTGTTCCGCCACCGCGGCGGCGGCGATGACCGCCTGGACAACTTCTACCTGCAGGGCTCCAGCCAATGGGACGGGCTGGGCCACGTCCGCTTCCGGCAGTACGGCTACTTCCACGGCCTGCAGGACGAGGACCTGGCGGACAGCGACCGCCTGGGCATCCACCACTGGGCGGAGCGCGGCGGCATCAACGGCCGCGGTGTGCTGATCGACGTCCCGCGCTACCTCGGCGCGGAGTTCCAGCCGGGCGTCCGGATCGGCGTCGCCCCCGACATGATCGAGGCGATCGCGAAGAAGCAGGGCGTGGAGATCCGCCCGGGCGACATCCTGCTCTTCCGCACCGGCTGGATGACGAACTACATGCAGATGTCGGAGGCGGACCGCCTCAAGCCGGAGACCATGGACGGCACGCAGCCCGTCTGTGGCCTGGAGGGCAGCCAGGAGACGATGGCGTGGCTCTGGGACCACCGCATCGCGGCGGTGGTGGGCGACAACATCGCCTGCGAGGCCACGCCGGTGGTGGATGGCAACTTCCAGCACCGCCGGCTGCTCGCGATGTTCGGCATGCCGATCGGCGAGCTCTGGTCGCTGGACCGGCTGGCGGACGACTGCGCGCAGGACGGCGTGTACGAGTTCTTCCTGGTCACGCAGCCGCTGAACCTGCGTCGCGGCGTCGGCTCGCCGCCGAACGCGGTCGCCTTCAAGTAGCAGCGTCGAGCTTTCGCGCGGGGGCCCGGACATTGTCCGGGCCCTCCTCGTGTCCAGGGCGGCGACTCAGCGCCCGCGGCAGGCCGCCACGAACGCCTCGAACAGCGCGACGGAGGCGGCGCGGTGCTCCGGGGCGGCGGCCATCTCGGTGCGCTCCGGGTGCCACTGCACGCCGAGGAACCACCGCCGCCGCGGGTCCTCCAGCGCCTCCACCACGCCGTCCTCCGTCCACGCGCTCGCCACGAGGCCGGGCGCGACGCGGTCCCGCGTGACGGCCTGGTGGTGCCGTGAGTTCACTCGCAGCGCGGAGGCGCCGGTGATGCTCTCGAGCAGCGTCCCGGGGTGCACGGCGACCTCGTGCCAGCCGGAGGCGATGCCGCAGTCCGCACCGCGACGGGCGCGGTGCGGCTCGCGCTCGGCGAGATGCTGGAGCAGCCCGCCGCCCGTATCCACGTTCAGCAGTTGGTGCCCCCGGCAGATGGCGAGCAGCGGCAGGTCCAGGAGCCGCGCGTGGCCCACCAGCGTCTCCTCCGCCGCGTCGCGGACCGGGTTCACCTCGACCACGCGCTCGCTGCGGGCCTCCCCGTAGCGCGCAGGGTCGATGTCGACGCCGGCGGTGAGCATCACCCCCTCGTGCGGCGGCAGCGCGTCGACGTCGATGGGCCGGAGCACGTCCACGGGCACGGGGACGCCGCCGGCGCGCTCGATGCACGCGGCGTAGTCCTGCCAGTCCTCGCCGTCGATGATCTCGGCACGGGTGATCAGGATGCGCGGGGCATGGGGGGCGTCCATGCCGCCATGGTACGCCGCGCGGATGGGGACGGACGCGACGAGGGCCGGTGCAGCGCACCGGCCCTCGCGTGGTCCTCGATCGGTCGAGGTGGCTAGCGGCTGCCCCGCAGGCGCGGGTCGAGCACGTCGCGGAGCGCGTCGCCGAACATGTTGAAGGCGAGCACGGCGAGCATGATCGTCACGCCGGGGTAGACGGCCATCCACCACGCGACCTGCATGTACTGGCGGCCCTCCGCGCTCAGCATGCGGCCCCACGAGATGAGGGTCGACGGGCCGAGGCCGAGGAACGCGAGCGATGCCTCCGCGGTGATCGCGGCGCCCATGGTGACCGTGAAGAGCACCAGCAGCGGCGCGAAGATGTTCGGCAGGATGTACCGCGCGATGATGCGCGTGTGCGTAGCGCCCAGCGAGCGGGCCGCCTCCACGTACATCTCGTGCTTCACCGCGAGCGTGGAGCCGCGCGCCACGCGGGAGGCGCGCGGCGCGATGACGATCGCGAGTGCGGCGACGAGGTTGTTCAGTGTCGGCGCGACCAGCGACACGAGCATGATCGCGATCACGATCAGCGGGATCGCGAGCAGCGCGTCTACGAAGCGCTGAAGGATGGCGTCGAACCAGCCCTCGAAGTACGCGGACACGGTGCCGATGATCGTCCCCACCATGGACCCGAAGATCACGGCGGAGAGGCTGACGCGGAGCGAGACGCGGGCGCCGTACAGGATGCGGCTGAAGATGTCGCGGCCGACCTGGTCGTTGCCCATCGGGTAGGACAGGTTCGGCCCCATGAGCACGCGCGCGGCGTCACCCGCGTCCGGGTCGTACGGCGCGATCAGCGGGCCGAAGATCGCCATCAGGATCAGCAGCAGGATGAACCCGGCGGATGCCGCGCCCACCGGCTTGCGCTGCGAGAACTTGACGATCATCCGCCACGTCCCGACCAGCGGGCCCGCGGGCGGTGTCGTCAGGCGGCTGACGGCGTCGGTGTCGGCAGCGGGACTGTGCATGGTCATTCGAGTCACCTTCCCCTGGCGCTAGCTACGTCGCAGCCGCGGGTCGATGAAGCCGTAGCTCACGTCGACCAGCAGGTTCATCACCACCACGATGCATCCGAAGAACAGCACGCAGCCCTGGATGACCGTGTAGTCCTTCGTGGAGATCGCGTTCACGGTGAGCGTGCCCACGCCGGGCAGCGCGAAGATCGACTCGATGATGACGGAGCCGCCCAGCAGGTTGGAGAGCTGGAGGGCGAGGAACGTCAGCACCGGGATGAAGCCGTTGCGGAGCGCGTGGCGCGTGATGACCACGCGCGTCTGGAGGCCCTTCGCGTACGCGGTCCGGATGTAGTCCTGGCGGAGCACCTCCAGCATGGAGGAGCGCACCATGCGCGCCACCGAGCCCATCAGGTTCATGGCCAGCACGGCCGCCGGCATGAGGAACTGCTGGAGGTTGGCGATGGGGTCGTCCAGGAATGAGACGAAGAACAGCGGTGGGAAGTACCCCCACCGTGCCGGTAGCACGATCGCAAGGGTGCCGATCCAGAAGACCGGCGCGGCGAACGCGAAGATCGTCAGCAGCCGGATGCCGTAGTCGTAGAACGTGTCCTGCCGCAGCGCGCTCAGCACGCCGATGCCGATCGCCATCACGGTGGACAGCGTCATCGCGAGGAAGGCGACCTCCAGGGTCACGGGCAGGGCGTCATAGATCTTCGTGGCGACGGGCTTGGTGTCGTAGGCGGAGCGGCCGATGTCGCCCTTCGCCATGTTCAGCAGGTAGTAGCCCAGCTGGATCGGGATCGGCCGGTCCAGGTGCAGCTCTTTGCGGATCGCGGCCTTCACCGCCTCGGTGTTGCCGGTGGAGCTGGTGGAGTCGGCGACCAGCAGGTCGGCGATGTCCGTGGGGACGACGCGCACGGCCGTGAAGACGATCAGGATGACCAGGAACAGGGTCGGGATCGCCAGCAGCAGCCGCCGGGTCACATACATCAACATCGGAACCCCCCTCGGTGGCCGGTGTCGGTCTTCCGCTGAAGTCGAGAAGGGGAATACTCGATATGGGCTGCGCACGCAAGACGCGTACGCAGCCCACATCGAACGCTCACCCGAGTGGGCCCGGCCGGAGCCGGGCCCGTTCAAGCGGCTACTTCGTCTTCCAGCTGTTGTACATCCACTCCATGCCGGGCGGGTAGTTGCCGGGCATGGGGAAGTTCTTCAGCTTCGCGTTGTAGCCGTTGTAGGCGATCGGCGTGGGGCGCTGTGCCATCGGGAGCTTCTTCTCCCAGAGGTACGTCTGCATCGCCCGGGCCTTCTCGAAGGCGGCCTTGTCGTCCAGGGTGGCCTTCAGGTCGTCGGCCATCTTCTGGTACTCGGCGTCCTCGAAGTTGGAACCATTGCGGTTACCGCCCTTGAGGTACGGGGCGAACAGGTGCTCGTGCCAGTTCGGGATCGAGTAGCTGGTCGTGCACATGTCCTTGTAGCCGCCGCCAGGGCCGGCCAGGCCGAGGTAGGCCTTCGGCAGGTAGATGGAGTAGTCCTCGGTCTTCAACGTGACGTTGATGCCCAGGTTCTCCTTCCACTGCTTCGCCATGAACTGCGACTGGACGCCGTCGGTCGTGCCGTTGGAGGAGTGGTAGAACTCCACCTCCAGGCCGGCCTTGCCGCCCGCGGCCTCCCAGAGCTTCTTCGCCTCCGCCGGGTCGTACTTGAAGACGTTGTTCGCCTTCAGCTCGTCCGGCGTGAAGCCCATCTTGCCCAGGTCGGTGTTGACGATGCCGTTCCACTTGCCGCGGCCCTGCTGGGTCTGGGCAATGTAGGCCTCACGGTCGAAGGCCTTCGACATGGCGAGACGGAGCCGGTAGTCGGCCCACTTCGGGTTCGTCATGTTCCAGGTGATGTTGGTGCCGGACGCCGAGATGTTCTCGAACGTCTTGACCGGCGTGCCCTCCAGGCCCTTGAGGTCGGACGGGGTGAGCGCCGCGGAGTCGATGAAGTCGACCTGGCCGGTCTTCAGGGCCGCGAGGCGCGTGGCCGCGTCCGTGATCACCTTCACCAGGTACTTGTTGTACCAGATGTTCTTCGCGTCGATGTAGTCCGGGTTCTTCTTGAACGTCGAACCCTCGCCCTGCAGGTACTGCTCGTGGATGAAGGGGCCCGGGCCGATGGCCTTGGTCTTGTATTCCTTCTCCAGCTCAGGCGGGCTGATCAGCGCGCTCTCCGCGCCGAGCGACGAGATCAGGTAGCGCGAGGGGCGCTTCGTCTTGAAGACGACCGTCAGCTTGTCCGGCGTCTCGATCTTGTCGATGTCCGAGAAGCGGTTCTTGAACGACGACTTCTCGTGGTTCATGTACCGCTCGATGGAGAACTTGATGTCGGCGGAGGTGAACTCGCGGCCGTTCAGCGGGGCGATGTTCTGGTACTTCACGCCGGGCTTCACCTTGAAGGTCAGGGTGTTGCCGCCGTCGGTCGCCTCCATGGACTGGATGGCGTAGGACGGCACCCACTTGGTGGCGGCGGGGTCGCTCGGGTTGTCCAGCTGGGAGAACAGCAGGCGCGGGTACACCAGGCCGATGCGCTCCGGGATGGTGTAGACGTTCGCGTCCAGCGGCTCGAGGCTGACGGCGTCGCGGGTCTGGACGAGGACGAACGCCTCGCTCATCTCCGGCTTGTCGGTCGTCGCCGGCGTCTCGACGCTCTTGGCGGGAGCGGGCGCGCCGCCCCCCGCGTTCGAGGCGGCCGGCTGGCTGCTGCCGCAGCCGATCAGGGCCGCGCCTGCGAGGCCGGCACCACCCACGGCGGCACCGCGCAGGAGCGACCGGCGCCCAAGCGTATGACGCCCCCAGCAACTGCTTTCAGAGTCCGACATGAAGTTCCCTCCGGTGTGTAGCGCGAATCCGAGTTCGCGCGGGGCGACATTAGGACGCTAATACGGCCCGGTCAAACACCCCGTACATGAAACGGAGCGCGACTCCCCACGGATTCGCGAGGGGCTGCTCGCCTCGCACGAGCGCTCAGTTGCCGCCCGTCCTACAGTGGCGGTCGCCGGGCGGCCCTGAATGGAAGAAGCAGGCGGATGGCTCGAGGCAACTCCGGGATGCGCGAGGCCTTCGGTGCGCTCGCGTACCCCGACTACCGCCGGTTCGCGGCGTCGCTGCTGCTGACCTCCATGGGCGCGCAGCTGCTGCAGACGATCATCTTCTCGCACATCTACGTACTGACCGGGAGCGCCCTCCAGCTCGGGCTCATCGGCCTGATGCGCGCGATCCCGCACATGGTGATGTCGCTGGTGGGCGGCGTGATCGCGGACCGCTCCGACAGGGTGCGGATGATCCAGGTCGGTCAGTTCGGTAACGGTGTGATCGTGCTCGTGCTCGCCGTGCTCACGTACACGGGCGACGTGCACGCGTGGCACCTCTATCTGGTGACCGCGCTCAACAGCGGTCTGACGGCGGTGACACAGCCCGGGCGCACGGCCCTCATCCCGGCGCTGATCCCCACGGAGAAGCTCGTCAACGGCATCGCCCTCAACGCGACGATCCAGCAGGGCGCGCAGATCGTCGGCCCCGCGTTGGCCGGCATCATCATCGGCGAGATCAGCCTGGAGGCGACGTACGGGGTGAACACCCTGCTCTACCTCGTCTCGGTGGTCGTGATCGTCGGCATCAACGTACCGGCGATGGTGGCGAAGCCCGGCGAGCATCCGTGGCGCAGCTTCGTCGAGGGGCTCGCCTTCGTGCGCCAGAAGCCCGTGATCATCTCGCTGCTCGCGCTGGACATGAGCGCCACGGTGTTCGGGAGCTACCGCGCCCTGCTCCCCATCTTCGCGACGAGGCTGGGCGTCGGCGCTCAGGGGTTCG
>JBFWQJ010000155.1:0-7150 GCA_050249515.1 Dehalococcoidia bacterium
AGCAGGTCGCGAAGGGCGGCAGCACCCGCGTGAGCCGCCCACGCCAGGGACGCAGCGGCAGCGACTCGAACAAGAGTAGCGGCACGCGCGGCCACTAGTCGCTCCGCGCGACCTCGAGGCTACCGGCGGGCCGCGCTCGCCGGTGTCGTCGCGCCGCCGGGCGGGCGCGTGCCGTGCTGCGGACGTCGAGCGACGATGAAGAACACCGACCCGATCCCGGACACGATCGCCAGGATCGAGAAGCCGAGGCGGAAGTCGCCGGTGACGTCCGCCAGGTAGCCGGCGAACAGCGGCCCCGTGATCGTGCCGATCATCACCAGCAGCGACGAGGCGCCCGCGATCGAGCCGAACGACCGCCGACCGAAGTAGTCGGCACGGATCGCCTGCATCATCGGGCCGCGCAGGCCCCACGCCGCGCCGTGCATCACCGCGAACGCCCAGATCGGCAGCGGGCTGGAGGCGTACGCGAGCAGCAGCAGCGCCGCCGTGTGGAACGCCATGCACCCGACGGCGATGTGGCGGCGGTCCCACATGTCCCCCACCACCGCCCCCAGCGCGATCCCCGCGATCTGCGCGATGGTCAGCACCGTGACCACCGCCGACCCGAACGTGAGCGAGTAGCCCAGGTCCTCCGTCAGGAACAGCAGCACATGGACGTTCACGACGGACACGATCAGCACCGCCGAGGCGTGTCCGAGCGAGATCAGCCAGAACGCGGGGGTGCGCACCGCCTCGCGCAGCGTGAAGCCGTCGTCCCGCTCGGCCGCCGGGGTGCCGGGGGGCGCATCGTCTGCCGCCGGCGGCGGCGCGCCTCCGTCGACCTCCAGCCCGAAGTCCTCCGGCCGGCGGCGCACGATCTGCGTCAGCGGCAGACCGACGAGGAGCACGAGCACGCCCGAGGCGAATGCGGTCGTCCGCCACCCCACCGTCTCCAGCGCCACGGCGACCGCGCCGATCAGCAGCCCGCCGATCGCGCCGCCCATCTGCATGGTGGACATCGCGCGGCCTCGACGGCGGTTGAACCAGTTGACGATCGCCACCGTGTACGGGAGGACGCCGGTCAGGCTGGCACCCACCGACATCATCAGGAACGCCGCGTAGAAGCCGACCAGCGAGTCGATGCGGCTGAAGAGCATGAACCCCGCGCCGAGGAGCGCGACGCCCGTCCGCATGCTCGCGCGCGGGCCGAAGCGGTCCACCAGCCAGCCCTGCAGCGGTCCCAGCATGCCGTTCTCGACCTGCTGCATGGAGTAAGCGCCGGAGAGCTGCGCGTTGCTCCAGCCGAACTCGTCACGCAGCAGCGTGATGTACGCGGCGTACGAGCGGTGGAGCAGCGCCTGCGCCATGAACTGGTTCACGAAGCCGGCGGCGACGATCCACCAGCCATAGAAGAACCGCGGGCGCGAGTTGCTCGGCATCGCGCGAGTATGGACAGCGAACCTCGGACGCGCCAGCGCGGAGCGCGCGTTGCCCGCGCAACGGGCAGAATCGAGGACGGCGGCGCGCCCGGCGGGGCCGCGCCCTGAGCCGGCAGCGCGACAGCGGGCCGCAGGCGTAGCGCAGCGGAGACGAAAGAACGGCGCGACCGGCGCCGATGCGGGAGGTGCAGCATGCAGGTGGGACTCATTGGCCTCGGCAGGATGGGGAGCCGCATCCGGGACCGCCTGGCGCGCGGGGGGCATGACGTCGTCGCCTACGACCAGGACGCCGCCGTCTCCGCCGTCGCCTCGATCGAGGCGCTCGTGGCGCAACTGGCCGCGCCGCGCGTCGTGTGGGTGATGGTCCCCTCCGGTGCAGCCACGGACGCGGTCTTCGCCACGCTGGAGGGCCTGGTGGCGCCCGGGGACCTGCTGGTGGACGGCGGCAACAGCGACTTCAGGGACTCGCAGGCGCGCGCGGAGCGGCTCGTCGGACTCGGTGTCCACTTCCTCGACATCGGCGTCTCAGGAGGCGTCTACGGCGGGGAGCGGGGCTTCTGCCTGATGGCCGGCGGCGCCGCGGGCGACTTCGCACGGATCGAGCCCCTGGCGGCCGCCCTCGCCGCCCCGGACGGGTACGCGCTCGTCGGCCCGGCGGGGGCCGGGCACTACACGAAGATGTGCCACAACGCGATCGAGTACGCGATCATGGAGGCCCTCGGCGAGGGGTTCGACCTGCTCAACCACTTCGACGCCCCCATCGACGCGCACCGGGTGGCGGAGCTGTGGAACCACGGCAGCGTGATCCGCTCCTGGCTCCTCGAACTCGCCGGACAGGCGCTCGCGAAGGACCCCGACCTCTCCACCATCACTGGTTATGTCGAGGACTCCGGGGAGGGGCGCTGGGCGATCCGGGAGGCGGTGGCCCGCGGCGTCCCCGCGACGGGGCTCGCGGAGTCGCTGTTCCGCCGCTTCGCCTCCCGTGAGGCTGATTCCTACGCCACTCGGCTGATCGCCGCCCTGCGGGACGAGTTCGGGCAGCACGGGACGGTGGCGCGCTCCTGACCGCATCGCTCGTCCGTGCAATCGGCCGTCCGAAGGCTGCGGGGGGCCCCGGAATGGTCGAGGATCGGTGAAGCATCGCCGTGGGGAGCGGCTTGGGACTTCCCCTGCTTGTGCGCCTCGTATGTCGCACCGACAATAATTGGTACTGACGCACGCGTATTCGGAGGCATGTAGATGGTTGCAGGTGTACGACATCGCGGGGGCTGGGCACTTCGAGCCTGCGCGCTGCTGGGCGCCGCACTGATGCTCCTCACCGTGGGCTGCGCGAAGAGCGAGACGACGAGCGCCACGGGCGGCACCGGTTCCGCCGAGATCGAGGCGCTCCTGACCAGCGCCCTGGCGGACCAGAACGCGGGCCGCGCGGAGGCCGCCACGGCCACCTACCAGAAGGTCCTCAAGCAGGAGCCCGGCAACAAGGTCGCGCTCTACAACCTCGGTGTGCTGGACCACAGCGCCGGGCGTCTGCCGGCGGCGGAGAAGAACTACCGCGCCGCGCTGGTCACGGACCCGAACTTCGGCCCGGCCCTCTTCAACCTCGCCATCCTGCGCACGGGCGCGGGTGGCGGCGCCGAGGCGCTGACGCTCTACCGGCACCTGCTGAGCGTGGACCCGAACAACGCCCCGGCGCACCTGAACCTGGGCTTCCTGCTCAAGCAGACCGGTGACAACGCCAACGGCGACGCGGAGCTCCGCCGCGCGATCAGCCTCGACCCGGCGCTTGCTCAGCGCATCCCTCCGGGGACGTTCGGCACCCCGACGCCGACCTCGACCCCGGCCCGCGCCTCCGGCGCGACGGGTGCCTCGGGCGCGACCGGCGGCACGGGTGCGGCGGCCGGGACGGGCGCGCGCTAGCCGGCGACGACCGACCGGGGCCACCGGCCTCGAGCCAGCACGAGCAGCCCCCGCTCTTCGCCCAGGCGAGAGCGGGGGCTTCTTCGTTGGTGCGTACGTTGCGGCGGGCGTCGCCGCCCGCGGGATGCCCGCGGGGTGCGCCTAGCCGGCGCGCGCGGGGTCGGGCTCGGCCGGGCTGGCCGACGCGCGGCGCGCCCCGACGGACTCGACGCGCGAGGTGGGCCGGGGGCCCGCGATACCGCCGCCCGGGAGCCGCGGCCGGATCAGCGACAGGCGCCGCCCGATCGACCGTGCGGGGACACTGGCGATGTCCGCGGAGAGGAACGCGAGCAGCAGCTGGAAGCCGACGATCGCCGGCAGCGCCGCCAGCATGACCGTGCCGCTGCCCGTCTCCACCCCCAGCGACGCGTTCCGCACCCACGTGGTGATGCCGAACGCGAGCCCGAAGATGACGAGCGCCAACCCCGCGAGCAACTCGACGGACGCCACGGAGAAGGAGCGCACGTAGTACGTGTAGAGGATGCGCTTCAGCGTGTTCACGGTGTGCTTCGCCATGAACTCGCCCACGATCTTCCGGATCGAGAGGCTGCTCACCTCGTCCGCGTAGATCGCGGGCATCGGGATGTCCACGATGCGCGCGCGCATGATGCCGAGGCGGAAGAGCATGTCAGACTCGAAGAAGTAGCGCCGGCTCAGCTTCTCGTGCGGCAGCGCCGCTGCGACGGATGCATCGATCGCCGTGAACCCATTCGTCGGGTCGACGATGTCCCAGTAGCCGCTGGAGAGCTTGGTCAGGAAGGAGAGGACTGCGTTCCCGAACAGCCGGATCGCCGGCATCCCGGCCACCGACTCGCGGTCGTAGAAGCGGTCGCCCTTCGCGTAGTCCGCCTCGCCCGCGATGATCTCGGTGGTCAGCGCCGGCAGCCACGAGGGGTCCATCTGCCCGTCGCCGTCGATCTTCACGATCACCGTCGCTCCGTCGGCGATCGCCTGGCGGTAGCCGGTGAGCACGGCGCCGCCGACGCCCTGGTTCTCCTCGTGGAAGATCACGCGGACGCGCGGGTCCTCGCAGTGGTCGAGGACGTACTGGCCGGACTGCTCCGGGCAGCGGTCGTCCACGACGTAGATCAGCGAGCACTCCTCGCCGATGCGCGCGATCACGGAGAGCACATGCGCCTTCACGCGATAACTGGGGATCACGGCGGCGATCACGGGCGGGCGATCGGGTGATGCGGTCACAGGGTGACTCCGGGGGCGATCGCCAGGCGCAGCATGGGCGAATCGTAGCACGGCCAGACGCGCGGATTCCTGCGGGATCACCCGCATCGATTAGGGAGCGCAGGGAGTCCGGCGCAAGCGCCCGCGATGCTAGAATCGGGGCGTACCTCGACCGCTGGATGCACGCCGGATCGCCATGACGCGCAGCGCCCTCTCCACGTCCCTCGCTGCGCGCGCGTCCCGGCCGTGTCGGTGCACGGCAGCCGCATGACCGCGCCGCCCCTGATCGTCCCCGAGGCCGGCCCCGCCGAGCGCGCGAGGCGCATGTTCCGCGAGGCGGACGCGTGGGTGCGCGAGCACGCGGTCGAGCCCCCGCATCGCGGATGGCGACGGCTGCTGCTCGTCGCGATCGTCATCGTGCCCATGTGCTTCAACGCGGTGGCGCTGTGGCCGGAGGTCACGCACCGCGTCCCCAACGTGAACGACGACGCCTTCCACTACCTGATGATCCGGTCCGCCAGCGACGCGCTCTCCCGGGGCGTGAACGTCATGGACAGCTGGGCCCCGGAGATGGACCTGGGCACGCCGAGGTTCCTCTACTACCAGAACCTGCCGGCGCTCTTCGTGATCGCGCTGGACCGCCTGACGTTCGGGCTCGTCGGCCTCCTCGACCTCCTCAACTTCACGCGCTGGGCGCTCATGGTGACGCTGCCGCTCACGGTCTACTGGAGCGCGCGGCGCATGGAGCTGTCCGTGGTGGCGTCCGCGGGCGCGGCGGCGGCGGTGTCCCTCCTGTCGGCCGACCACAAGTACGGGCTGGAGTACGACAGCTACGTCTGGCGCGGCTGGGGCATGTACACGCAGCTCTGGGCGATCCACCTGTCGTTCGTCACGCTGGCGTGCCTGTGGCACCTCGCACGGACCGGACGAGGCGCGGTGACGGCGATCGTCGCCGCTTCCGCGCTGGTGCTCTCGCATCTCCTCTACGCGGAGATGATGGTCGTGACGGGCGCGCTGGTGTTCCTGTTCGGCGTAGGGAGGGCTGCCCTGCCCGTCCGGGTGGCGCAGTTCCTGGGCGTGGGCGCGGCGATCGCGGTGATCACGTCCTACCTCTGGTTCTCCTACCTCCAGTTCCATCCGTGGGTGGGCGAGAGCCCCTACGACGCGGCGTGGAAGCTCGACTCGTTCGGCTGGCGGACGATCCTCGACTGGCTCGTCACGGGCGAGCTGTTCGACCATGGCCGCTGGCCCGTCTACACGCTGGCGCTCGGAGTGGGCGCGGCGAGCCTGCTGCTGGTGCGCACCCGCGCTCGCGCGGTGCTCGTCGCGCTGTGCGTGGTGTGGCTCGTCCTCTACTTCGGACGCGAGATGTGGGGGCCGCTCGCCCCCTACATCCCCGCGGGGTCGATGCTGCTGTTCCACCGCTTCATCGGCTCGTTCCACATCGCGGCCGTGCTGGTGATCGGACTGGGGTTCGAGGCGCTGTGGATCGCCAGCACGCTCCTGCCGCGCCCCGCGGCGGTGGCGGCGGCCGTGCTGCTGTGCGGCGTGCTGCTGGGCCCGGCGATCCTCGAGCGCCGCGACTACTACGCCTCCAATGCTGAGTGGATGGGCGACGTGGAGCGCGCCTACGAGGCCGACCCGGACATCCGTCCCGTCCTCGACACGCTGCACGCGCTCCCGCCGGGGCGCGTCTACGCGGGGCTGCGCGCCAACTGGGGTGAGCGCATCCGCATGGCCCAGGTGCCGTGGTACCGCGTCCTGGTCTTCGAGGGGCTGGAGGTCGTCTCTCCCCCGCTGCCGAGCATCACGCTGAACTCCGACCTGATGTTCCACTTCAACGAGCAGGACCGCGCGATGTACGAGCTGTTCGACGTGCGCTACGTGGTCGCGCCGCCCTCGGTGCCGCTGCCGGACTTCCTCCTGCCGGTGCTGAGCCGGCCGCGCTACACGCTCTACCGCACACCGAGCCCGGTCGTGGCGGAGTTCGCGACACAGACAGTGCGCCGTGCGACGGACACGAAGCTGTCGCTGTTCTTTGCCAACCGCGAGTGGCTGCTGGGCGGCGGTCCCGCCCTGCGCTCGTTCATCCGCTGGGACTACCCGGCGCCGCCCACCGCCGGCGGCGCGCCCATCCCCGGCTGCGCTGACGGCACCGTGACGAACGAGGTCCGCACGCCCGACGTGATGCAGGTGGACACCACGTGCTCCGGTGCGGCGACGCTGGTCTTCAAGGCCACCTACCACCCGAACTGGCGCGTCACGGTGGACGGCGCGGAGCAGCCGGCGTTCATGGTCTCGCCCAGCCTCCTGGGGGTGGAAGTGCCGGCTGGCGCCCACACCGTGCGCGCGGAATACCGCACGGCCACCTCGCGCACCGCCCTGCTGGCCATCGGGCTGGGGACCCTGATCATGGTGCTGGTCGGCCGTCGCCTGCTGCGCACCCCGCGCCCGCGCACGCGCTAGCGAGCCCACGCGCAGACCGGCGGCAAGCACTCCCCTGCACGCAGTCGAGGCGCCCCGGGGGGCGCCGCGACGGTACGTACGTGAGCCGGGGTGTCAGGCGGCGGCGATCCGCCCGGGATGGGGTGCACCTG
>JBFWQJ010000156.1:0-7082 GCA_050249515.1 Dehalococcoidia bacterium
CGACCGCGGTCGTCGGCGACGGACGCTTCTCCGCGCCACCCGCCTTCAGCGACCGCGGCGTCGCGCTCGTCGTCTTCGGCGGCGGGAGCCTCGAGCAGTTGGAGGCGGCCGCCGAGGCTGCCGGTGCGCGCGGCGTGTGGGTGAACGACACC
The DNA here is from genome assembly GCA_050249515.1 of Dehalococcoidia bacterium. Taxonomy (GTDB): domain Bacteria; phylum Chloroflexota; class Dehalococcoidia; order UBA2979; family UBA2979; genus SHYQ01. The sequence continues at coordinate 153 of JBFWQJ010000156.1, forward strand.
GCGGGCACGCCCCGGCTGCTCGTCGTCGGCGGGGCGCCCGTGCTGTCCGAGGCATTCCGCGCCGCCTTCGCGGACGGCGTGCCGTCCTCGACCCCCGCAACGCTCGTCCGCTGACGCCCTGGAGGACACGCGTGCTCCCACTCACCGGCATCACCGTCGTCGCGCTGGAGCAGGCCGTGGCCGCGCCGCTCGCCACCCGTCACCTCGCGGACTGGGGCGCGCGTGTGATCAAGGTGGAGCGCCCCGGCAGCGGCGACTTCGCGCGCGACTACGACCGCACGGTGAACGGCCTCGCCAGCCACTTCGTCTGGCTGAACCGCGGCAAGGAGTCGCTCACGCTCGACCTCAAGCAGCCCGAGGCGCGCGAGGTCCTCGCGAGCCTGGTCGCGCAGGCCGACGTGTTCGTGCAGAACCTCGGGCCCGGCGCGGTGGAGCGGCTGGGGTTCGGCGCGACCGAGCTGCGTGCGCGGCATCCGGGGCTCATCACCTGCGGCATCTCCGGCTACGGCACCACCGGCTCCTACCGCGACCGGAAGGCGTACGACCTGTTGATCCAGGCGGAGTCCGGCATCATCTCCACGACCGGCACCCCGGAGACGCCCTCCAAGATCGGCGTCTCGATCGCGGACATCGCGTCCGGCATCTACGCGTACTCCGGCATCCTCACCGCGCTCATCGGCCGCGGCCGCACCGGCGAGGGGGCGACGCTGGAGGTGTCCATGCTGGAGGCGCTCGGGGAGTGGATGGGCTTCCCCGCGTACTACAGCGGCTACAGCGGCGTCCCGCTCCAGCGCAGCGGCGCGCACCACGCCTCGATCGTCCCGTACGGCCCGATCGAGGCGGGTGACGGCACGACGATGTTCATCGCGGTCCAGAACCAGCGCGAATGGGTGCGCTTCTGCGAGGAGGTGCTGCGCCGGCCCGACCTCGCCGCGGACGCGCGCTTCGACTCCGGCGCCGCGCGCCAGGAGCACCGCGACGCGCTCTACGCGATCATCGAGGAGACGACGCAGGCGCTGACGGGCGCGGAGCTGTCGGCCCGCCTCGACGCGGGCGACATCGCGTTCGCGGAGATGCGGAGCATCCAGGGCTTCGTCGACCACCCCCAGCTCAAGGAGCGCGGGCGCTTCCGCGAGGTCGCCTCGCCGGCCGGCCCGCTCTGGGCGCTGCTGCCGCCCGCCACCTTCGACGGCATGGAGGCGAGCATGGGACCGATCCCCGCCGTGGGCGCCCACACGGACGCGATCCTCGGCGAACTCGGCTACGACACCGCGGGCATCGCACGGCTGCACGAGGCGGGCGCGGTCTAGGGAGCGCGCACCGGGCGCGGCCCGTATAGTCGCGCGTGGAGCGGCGACGAAACGGGGAGGTGCGCGGTGCGGATCGTGGTGTTGCCCGGCGATGGGATCGGCCCCGAGATCATCGAGGCGACGATCGCGGTCCTCGACGCGGCCGACGCGAAGCACGGCCTCGGGCTCACGTACGAGCGGCACGACATCGGCTTCGCCACGCTCAACACGATCGGCACCACGCTCACTGACGAGGTGGTGGAGATCGCGCGCGGCGCGGACGGCATCATCCTCGGCCCGGTGTCGCACCAGGACTACCCGCCGCGCGCGCAGGGCGGGCGCAACCCCTCCGGCGACCTCCGCATCGCGCTCGACCTGTGGGCGAACATCCGCCCGGCCCGCTCGCGCGAGGGCATCCCGCACTACGGCCGCACGCCGATGGACCTCGTGATCGTGCGCGAGAACACCGAGGGCTTCTACGCCGACCGCAACATGTTCCAGGGCATCGGCGAGTTCATGCCCACCCCGGACGTGGCGCTCTCCGTCCGCAAGATCACCGCGCAAGCCTCCTCGAGGATCGCGCGCGCCGCGTTCGATCTCGCGGAAGCGCGCCGCGGGCGCGTGACCGCGGTGCACAAGTCCAACGTGCTGCACGTCACGGAGGGGCTGTTCCTCGCGGAGTGCCGCAAGATCGCGGAGCAGCACCCGGGCGTCGCCTACGAGGAGCAACTGGTCGACTCCATGGCCGCGCTGCTGGTGCGCCAGGCCGACCGCTACGACGTGGTCGTGACCACGAACATGTACGGCGACATCCTCTCGGACGAGGCCTCCGAACTGTCGGGCAGCCTGGGCCTGGCCGCCTCGATCAACGCGAGCGACGAGCACTGCATGGCGCAGGCGCAGCACGGCTCCGCGCCGGACATCGCCGGGCAGGACATCGCCAACCCGACCTCGCTCATCCTCTCCGCGGCGATGCTCCTCGGCTGGCTCGCGCGAAAGCACGGGCGCCCGGAGTTCGCCGCCGCCGAGCGGACGATCGACACCGTCGTGAACGCGATGATCACCGACCCGGCGACGCGCACGCGCGACCTCGGCGGGCCGCTCGGCACGCGCGCCTTCACCGCGGCGGTCTGCGACCGCATCCGGCAGGCGTAGTCGCCATGCCGCCGGCGGAGGACTACACCCTGGAGGAAGCGCGGCAGACGCTGGCGGCGCTCCGCGACATGAGCCCGGACGGGCTGCGCCTGCCGCTCACCAACGCCGACCTGGCGGTGGTGCAGGCCGCGGGCGTGGAGGTGAAGAGCGCCACGCAGGGCCTGCTGGACTTCCCCGCGGAGATCGAGGGCATCCCGGCGTACTGGTGCTGGCAGGTGGGGGAGGCCGAGATCGAGTGGTGGCACCCGCGCCACACCGGCTTCGCCGACCGGCGGCGCGTGCCCGCGGCGTCCTGAGCCACCTCGGCGGCCCGCCCCCTGTTCGTCAGCAACGGAGTGTGCGAGGCTGCGAGCCGCGCGGTGGATCGCGCGACGTGAGGAGACGACATGGCCATCATCCAGACCGCGCGCGGCCCCATCCCGGCCTCGGAGCTCGGCTTCACCATCAGCCACGAGCACGTCCTGACCAGCCAGGGCCAGGACTGGAAGCACTACCCCTGGATGTTCGACAAGGAGGCCACGCGCCGCGTCGCCGTCCAGTCGCTGCTGGAGGCGCAGGCCGCCGGCGTCACCGCCTTCATCGACCTCACCACGCCGGACCTCGGCCGCGACATCGAGTTCTTCAAGTCCGTGGCGATCGAGGCGGCCTATCACATCGTCTGCGCCACCGGCATCTGGCGTGACGTGCCTCGCTCCTTCGCCGTCCGCGACATCGACCAGAGCGCCGACATCTTCGTGCGCGAGATCGAGGTGGGCATCGAGGACTCGGGCGTGAAGGCGGGCGTGATCAAGGTCGCGAACGACGAGAACGAGCTGACGCCGGCGCACGTCAACGTCCTCCGCGCCGCCGCGCGTGCCTCGAACCGCACGGGCTGCCCGATCAGCACGCACCACTGGGCCGTGGGCGAGCAGGGGCGCGAGCAGATCCGCATCTTCAAAGAAGAGGGCGTGCAGATGGACCGCGTCTGCATCGGCCACACCGCGGACACCACCAACATCGAGTACATCGAGTGGCTGTTCCAGCAGGGCGTGTACGTCTCCATGGACCGCTACGGCCCGAGCTCGCGCACCGTTGGCTGGGAGCAGCGCAACGAGTCCGTGAAGGAGCTCATCAGGCGCGGCTGGGCCGGCAAGATGATGCTGGGCCACGACGGCCACGCCACGTTCCCGTTCCGCAAGCAGGGCGAGACGCGCGAGGTGAAGCCGGACAACTCGCTGGTGTTCGTCAAGAACGTCGCCATCCCGGCGCTGCTCAAGGACGGCGTCCCGCAGGACACGATCGACACGATGATGGTGGACGTCCCGCGCCGGTTCCTGACCGGCGAGGACTAGCGCACCACAGACGCCTCCGCGCGAGAGCTGGAGTTCGAGGGAGACCCATGACCACGATCGAGACGTTGCTCGCAGAGCTCGCCGCCGGGCGCATCGAGGTGATCGACCTCACCGCGCCGCTGTCGGAGAAGACCACGATCATCCAGCTGCCGCCGCCGTTCGCGAACACGGACGGCTTCAAGCTGCACGAGATCAGCAACTACGACGAGCGCGGCCCCGCCTGGTACTGGAACAACATCTCCACCGGCGAGCACGTGGGCACGCACTTCGACGCCCCGGTCCACTGGGTCACGGGCAAGGACGGCTACGACGTCTCGCAGGTGCCGCCGGCGCAGCTCGTCGGCCCCGTCGTGGTGATCGACAAGTCCGCGGAGTGCGCCGCGAACCCCGACTACCTGCTGGAGGTCGCGGACATCGAGGCCTGGAGCGCCGTGAACGGCCCGCTGCCGGCGGGCGGCTGGCTGCTGTTCCGCACCGGCTGGGACGCGCGCGCCAGCGACCAGGCGGCGTTCCTCAACGCCAACGAGACCGGCCCGCACACGCCGGGCATGTCCGTTGCGTGCGCGCAGTGGCTCGCGGCGCAGTCCATCCTCGGCGTCGGCGTGGAGACGGTCGGCACGGACGCCGGCGCCGCGCACTCCTTCGACCCGCCGTTCCCGTGCCACTCGTTCCTGCTGGGGTCCGGCAAGTACGGCCTGACGCAGCTGGCGAACGTCGCGAAGCTGCCGACGACGGGCGCCATGCTCGTCGCCGCGCCGCTCCCGATCGTCGGCGGCTCCGGCAGCCCGGCGCGGGTGCTCGCCTTCGTCCCGCGCCCGTAAGCGACATAACGAGGACGGGGCTGCGATGAACGTCGCCGAGGCGGTAGGGCAGACGCTGGCGCACCTCGGCGTGCGCCAGGTGTTCGGCCTGCTGGGCAGCGGGAACTTCCACGTCACGAACGCGCTGGTGGCGCACGGCGCGCAGTTCGCCGCCGCGCGGCACGAGGGTGCGTCCGTCTCCATGGCGGACGCCTACGCGCGCGTGAGCGGGCGCGTGGGGGTCGCCACGGTGCACCAGGGCCCCGGCCTCACCAACACCCTCACGGCGCTCACGGAGGCTGCCAAGAGCCGCACGCCGCTGCTCCTGCTGGCGGCGGACACCGCCGCCTCCGCGCTCCGCTCCAACTTCCGCATCGAGCAGGACGCCCTCGTACGTTCGGTCGGGGCGGTCGCGGAGCGCCTGCACGGCCCGGAGACGGCCGTGGCCGACACGGTCCGCGCCTACCGCCGGGCGGAGGTCGAGCGCCGCACCGTGGTGCTGATGCTGCCGCTGGACGTGCAGGCGGCCGACTGCGCGCCGCCGCACCTCCCGCTGCCTGAGCCGCCGCCCCTTCGACCCGCCCGCCCGCATGACGACGCAATCGCGGAGGCGGCCGCCGCGCTCGCCCGCGCCCAGCGCCCCGTGATCATCGCGGGGCGGGGGGCGGTCGTCGCCGGCGCCGGGCCGGCGCTCGCCCACCTCGGCGACCTCATCGGGGCGGTGCTCGCGACCACGGCGAACGCGAACGGGCTCTTCGCCCACAACGAGTGGTCGGTCGGCATCTCCGGCGGCTTCTCCTCGCCGGGGGCCGCCGAGCTGATCGCGGAGGCGGACGTCGTCCTCGGCGTGGGCGCGGCGCTGAACATGTGGACCACGCGCCACGGCCGCCTCGTCGGCCCGCACGCCACCGTGATCCAGGTCGACGCCGAGGCCGACGCGATCGGCGCGCACCACCGCGTGGACATCGCCGTCCTCGGCGACGCGGCGGAGGCGGCGCGCGCGCTCTGCGCCGCGTTCGAGGGCGACCGTCCGCGGCCCGCCGGCTGGCGCACGCCCGTCACCGCACGCCGCATCCACGTGGGCGACTGGCACACCACCGAGTACGCGGATGCGAGCACGGACACGCACATCGACCCGCGCACGCTGAGCATGGTGCTGGACGAGGTGCTGCCGGAGGAGCGCACGGTCGCCATCGACTCCGGTCACTTCATGGGCTACCCGGCCATGTACCTGCGCGTCCCGGACCAGGACGCGTTCGTGTTCACGCAGGCCTTCCAGGCCGTCGGCCTCGGCCTCGGCAGCGCGATCGGGGCGGCGGTGGCGCGGCCCGACCGGCTGACGGTCGCGGTGCTCGGCGACGGCGGCGCGATGCTCGCGCTGCAGGAGCTGGACACCGTGGCGCGCCTCGGCCTGCGCATGGTGCTCATCGTCTACAACGACTCCGCCTACGGCGCGGAGGTTCACCACTTTGGCCCGCACGGGCATCCCGTGGACCTCGTGCAGTTCCCGGACGCGGACTTCGCGGCGTACGCGCGCGCGGCCGGGCTGGAGGGCGTCACCGTGCGCCGCAGCGAGGACCTGGCGGCCGTGCGCGAATGGGTTGCGCGCGGCATGAAGCCGGCGCTCCTCGTGGACGCCCGCGTGGTGCCTACCGTCGTTGCGGAGTGGCTGGAGGAGGCGTTCCGGGGCCACTAGCGGACGGCCGGCGGTAGTACGCTGGACGGCACCGACCTCCCGCCTCGGCCTCGACGGCTCACGACTCCAGCGGCAGCACGAATGAAGCGCTACCTCCTCGTCCCGTCCGCCCCCAGCAGCGTCACGCCGCTGGTGGAGCGTGCCCGCGCGCTCGCGTTCGAGGAGCGCAACGTCTCGTTCGTCCTCCTCACCCCGCGCCCGCGCGGTGTGCCCGACCGCGACGTCGCGGACCACCTCGCCGGCGCGGAGGAGGTGCTCACGCTGGCCCAGATGCGACGGCGCGGCCTCCGCGTGGAGCGGGCGAAGATCGGCGACGCGTCGGCGATCTGGGCCGTGGAGGACGAGTTGCGCGTGAACCCGGACGCCTACGACGGCGTCGCGATCGCCTCGCCGGTGCCGCGCGTGCGCGCCCGGCTGCTCGGGCGTGACGATCAGTGGCGCGCGCGGGCGCTGCCGCTCCCGGTCATCCACGTGTTCGAGGGCCCGGCGGACCACCTGCCGCGCCCGGTGGGGGAGCACGCGCGGTGGCTCCTCGGCCGCCCCGGCGCCCTCGTGCGGCTCGTCTCCCGCACCCTGCAGCGCCCGCGGCTGGGGCTGTTCATCCTGCTGCTGCCGGTGCTGTGCTACCTGAGCGGCGGCCTCGCGCTCGCGCTGTTCGT